>NZ_JBEXGU010000167.1:0-19859 GCF_040607515.1 Streptosporangium sp. NPDC005286
CTCACAGGACACCGCCCAGGAGCCCCTGCCGCCGGTCGAGCAGCACAACCGATCACGTATCAGGCTCCAGCGCGGGCTCTGACCAGCCCTATTAGCCCTTTCCGGCTTACTTGGTCTGCCCCCCTTCGTGGCAGTGCTGCTGATCGCCTGCTCCGCTGTGGTGAGCGGGGCGAGGAGTTACGTGGCGATCGATGAGTGGGCCGCCGACGCCCCGCAGGACGTTCTGACCCGGCTCGGTGCCCGTACCGCAACCGCCCTGGCCGTGCGCATCCCGCCCAGCGGCGCGACGATCCGGCGGGTCATCAAGGACACCTGCCCCGGCGGCCTGGCCGACCTCCTCGGACACGACCCAGCCGGTGCCGACACCCTCGCGGTCGACGGCAAGAGCGCCCGCGGCTCGCGCCTCGGAACCACCCCGGCCGCCCATCTGCTGGCCGCGATGACCGGCACCGGGATGACCGTCACCATGCTGAGGGTCCCCGAGAGGACGAACGAGATCACGTGCTTCGCCGCCCTGTTGGACCCCTATGACCTGCAAGGAGTCACGGTGACCGGCGACGCACTGCACACTCAGCGCGACCACGCCCGCTTCCTCGTCGAGGTGAAGAAGGCGCACTACGCCTTTACGGTGAAGCGGAACCAGAAGAACCTCTACGAACAGATGCGGACCCTGCCCTGGGGCGAGGTGACGGCGAAGTTCTACGACCGCACCCAGGGGCACGGCCGCAAGGAGACCCGGGCCGTGCAGGTGCTGACTGTCACCGACCTCGGCGTCGACTTCCCCCACGCCGCCCAGGTCGCCAAGGTCGTACGGCACCGCACCGACACCAAGACCGGCAAGCAGCGCCGCGAGACCGTCTACGTGATCACCGATCTGACCAGCCGGCAGGCGTCCCCGGAACGCATCGCGACGGTCTTGAGGGCGCACTGGGTGATCGAAAACAGGCTCCACTTCGTCCGGGACACCGCTTTCCGCGAGGACGCCTCCAAGATCCGCACTTCGACACTATGGGACGGTCTCAGCCGTATCGCTCGACTAGCGCGTTGCCGATCGCGGCCAGGTGGTCTCGCACACCCGGAGGGCCAGTCACCTCGAGCCATTCGACCAGCCAGGCAAGCTCGCCGGCGAGCACGTACTCGTCGTGGCCGCGGATCACGACCTCGATGCGGCCGTCGGTCGTGGAACCTCCCACCTCGAGCCGACCGCCGAGCGCCATCCGGAGCAGGCCTATCCCGTGGGGCGCGCATACCGCCTGGATCTCGAGGGGCGTTCGCTTGCGGTCGACCTCGTCGGCGATCTCGCGCCAGCTCTCGGCAAGGTCGAAGCCCTCGGGTCGGTGCACGGGATCGTCGGTCGGGTCGGCGGACGACACGCGGTCGATCCGGAAGGTCCGCCGGCCGGCCTCGGTGTGGGAGACGAGGTACCACGACGGACCTTTGGCGACGATGCCCAGCGGGTGGACGGTTCTCTCGGTTTCGGCGCCTTTGCGGTCGACGTAGCCGAGCCGCACCTGGACGCCGCGGATCACTGCGTCTTGGAGTTCGTCGAGGAAGCGGGGTGGTCGGTGCTCGATCCGACTCGACCCCCATCGTTGCGGGTCCGTGACCAACGACGACGCTGCTGCTTCGGCCTGCACCCGGAAGGGCTCCGGCAGGGCATGGACGAGCTTGCGCAGGGCTGCTTTCACGGTCGGCGTCGCAGCCGAGGCCGGGCCGGCAACCAGGAACAGGGCGCGGGCCTCACTCGCGGTCAGCCCGGACAGGTCGGTGCGGGCGCCGCCCACGAGGCGCCAGCCGCCGCCTCGGCCCTGCATGGAGTACAGGGGCACCCCGGCCATGGCCAGGGCGTCGAGGTCGCGGCGGGCGGTGCGCTCGGAGATCTCCAACTCTTGGGCGACCTCTGCTGCTGTCACCTGCTCGCGCCGTTGCAGCAGGAGGAGGATGGCCACCAGCCGGTCGGTTCGCATGCCGACGACACTTTCACATAAACCGGTCATGGGTTGACCGGTTCTGGTCGGCAGGATGGCGACATGACCTCACCGGCGAGTCCCACTGCCCACGACCGCATCGGCCCTCGGCCTGTCAGGGGTGCGCCGACGCTGTCTTCGGGAACCTTCGCCGCCTGATCACCCCGAAAAGAAAGAGAGGAAATGCAATGTTCGATCCAGCCGATTTCCCCGAGCCCACCCTTGTTTCAGTCAACGGTGTGGAGCTTGAGGTCTTTGAAGCAGGCCGACAGAATACGGGGAAACCCATTGTGCTCTGTCATGGCTGGCCGGAGCACGCCTTTTCCTGGCGCCATCAGGTGCCCGCCCTTGCCGCAGCGGGCTACCATGTCATCGTCCCGAACCAGCGGGGTTACGGGAACTCATCCCGCCCGGCCGAAGTGACAGACTACGACATTGAACACCTGTCGGGTGATCTCGTCGCACTTCTCGATCACTACGGATACGAGGATGCCACCTTTGTCGGTCATGACTGGGGTGCAATGGTCGTCTGGGGACTGACCCTGCTGCATCCGAACCGTGTAAACAAAGTGATCAACCTGAGCTTGCCTTACCAGGAGCGCGGAGAAAAGCCCTGGGTCGAGTTCATGGAAGATGTGCTTGGCGGCGACTTCTATTTCGTCCACTTCAATCGGCAGCCAGGCGTCGCGGACGCCGTGTTCGAAGAGAATACCTTCCAGTTCCTTCGCAACATGTACCGGAAGAACGAGCCCCCCAGGGAGCCTCAGCCGGGTATGGCGCTGATCGATCTCGCCAGAGCGGAAACGCCACTCGGTGATCCCGTCATGAGCGACAGCGAACTGGCCGTTTTCGTCTCCGCCTTCGAATCGACAGGGTTCACGGGCAGTGTGAATTGGTACAGGAACCTTGACCGCAACTGGCGCTTGCTGGCGGACGTGGACCCGATCATCCAGCAGCCCACGCTCATGATCTACGGCGACCGGGATGTGGTCCAGAGGTCTGAGAAACTGGCGGAGTTCGTGCCCCATGTGGAAGTGGTCAATCTGGATTGCGGTCATTGGATCCAGCAGGAAAAGCCGGAAGAAACAAACCAGGTGATTACAAAATGGCTGGAACAGCAGGATGCCAACTAGTGTCTCGTGATCCGGTTCGTGTCACCTGAAGCTCTTCGAGTCGTTGGGCGGTGTGTGAATCTCTCTTCGATCGAGGCCCGAGCAGCAGCCGCCACCGCCCGATCAACCACAGCCACCGGCCGTACGGCAAGCCGAGGGCAGACTCACGGGGGAACAGCGGCACAGCGAGGCAGCGGCCGAGCCGCCACTCCCCCGGTGCCCCGCCGGAGCATCTGACAGCGGTACGGAAAACCCGAACGGGCCGGAGGGAAAACCCTCCGGCCCATTCTTCGCATGTACAAGCTAAAAGTGGCGTGCTCACGCCTCGCCCTCGCCCTCGTCGTCCTCGTCCAACTCCACCGCGTCCGGGTCGCGCAGCGGGCGCAGAGTGCCGGCGGCCGGGGTCGAGGCGGTGAAGCTGTAACGGCCGAGCAGATTCAGGTTGCGGTGTTTGAGCGGGGAGAGCCGGGCGATGTCCTCCTCCCGGATCTCGTGTCCCTCGGCCTGGAGCTGGGCGACGGCGGCGTCGATGTACCGGGGCGTCCAGAGCACGATGGCGTTGAGGACCAGACCGAGCACGCCGAGCTGGTCCTCCATCCCGTCGCGGTACGCCTGGTGGATGGTGCCGCGCTTGCCGTGGCATACGTCCCTCGCGAGCTTGTGGCGGGACTCCTGCACGGTGAGCTGCCGGTTCATCTGCCGGCGGTAGGTGTCGTCCACCGGGTCGACCACGCGCAGCAGGTGCTCGGTCTTGGCGATGCGCCCGTACTCGGCGAACGCCGCACCCAGCGGAGTCGGGCGCCCCTCGCGCCCGAACATGCGCAGCAGGTCGTAGGCACGGACCTGGTTGGTGACCAGGGAACCGGCGACCTTCAGCATGTCCGGCCACTGCGTGATCACCTTGTTCAGGTTCACGCGGTTGCGGGCCAGGTCTTCCACCGCGCCGTACGTGCCCGTCTCGACGCCGGGCATCGTGGCCCGCCAGAACCGCTGGTCGTCCAGGTCGCGGAACCGCGGGCTGAAGTTGTAGCCGAGGATCTTGAACAGGCCGAACACCATGTCGGAGTACGAGGCGTTGTCGGTCGCCACCATCTCCGGCTTCACCCCGCCGTCCAGGTTCAGCAGCGCGTCCAGGATGTGCAGGGAGTCGCGCGGGGTGCCCGGGACGACCATCTGCCCGATGCCCGCGACCTGGTCGTTTGACGGCGTTGAGCCAGGTGATGCCCCGCTTGAACCCGAAGTACTTCGGCGACGGCGCCGCGCTGACCGTACGGACGGGGACGACGAACCGTAGCCCGTCCACCGAGGCGAGCAGCCCGTCGCCCCAGAACTTCACGATGGGCACGGCGGCCTGGGCGGCGATCAGCCGCGAGTTCGCCGCGGCGATGGTGTCGGCGCGCAGGTAGTACTGGTCGACGTGTACGAGCCGGGCCCGGGTCAGGGCCTCGTAGCCGGGGTTCACCACCGGGGCCAAGCCGATGTTGCACGCCTCGGACACCAGCAGCGCGACCACCGAGGTGGACAGGTCCTTCATCCGGGTGGTGCCGTCCCCGAGGTGCACGAAGGCGTCCAGGAAGCCGGTCCAGCCGTGGACCTCGAACAGCAGGTCAGGCAGGTCGATCTTCGGGAGCATCTTCTCGACCCGCTTGCGCAGCCAGGTCAGGGACTTCGGCTCGCCGAGCGCGCCGAGCTTGTCAACGTTCAGCTTCACCCGCCCGTCGTCCTGCACCTCGATGGAGACCTTCGCGGCCGGCCCCGCCTCCTCCAGACGTTCGGCCAGCTGCTTCCACCCGGCGTCCAGCCCCCGCAGGTGAGGCGAAGACGTCGCGGTTGTTCAGGGCCCGGTGCAGCTGCTCCAGCACGCACACCACGTACGCGTCCCGGTCCACCGCGCCCTGCGGCAGGTCGGGGTTGGCGTACACCGCCTTACGCCACGCGGGCGGCACGAGCTTGTCGTCCACCTCGCGCGGCAGCAGCGGCTTGACGCCCACCTTCCGCCGCGCCAGCGCCGGCAGGCCGCGGACCCCGGCCAGGACCCGTTTGCCGGCGCTTGCCGCTAGCGTCCCGCTGTCGAGCAGCGCAGCGCGTCCGCGACGTCGTAGTGCCCCTGCCGGCGTAGCTCGCCACGGAGCGCGAGTACAAGGGAGCCCCTTCGATCGCCAGCGTCCACCGTGTTCTGGCCCAGGACATCGCGACCTCGGCTGAAGGTTGATTGCCTCGCTCGCGTGGTTCAGGGGTTGGCGTCGGCCGCGGGTACGACGGCGAGGGTGGCGGTGGCGGTGAAGCCGGGTACCAGCTGGATGGTGTCGCCCGATTGGGCGGTGACGATCTGGTGTGGGTCGGCCAGGCGGGCGCTGTGGTAAAGGACGCGGCGCTGAACATCGTCGAGCATGATGTGGCGGCCGGCCAGGTTCAGCTGGATCGGGCTGGTGGCCATGAGGCCGAATTCCTGGTGGGAGGAGGGCAGACGGTCCGGGGTGGCGAGGGTCATGGTGACCTGGGTCCAGGTGGTGCGGATTTCTTCGCCGCACAGCAGCCGTCCCAGTTGGATTATCTCGGTGATCTGCTCGGAGGTGATGTCGTCCAGGTCAGGGATGGTCACGCGCTGAAGGGTGTGGGCTTGCACGGCGAGCAGGGCCTCCAGGAAGGTGATCGTCCAGCGGGCCATATCGATCAAGGGTGAGGCGCGCACCTCGGACTCCTCCGGCCGCCATATCGGGGTGAGGGACCGGCCGCCGCGTACCGCGAGAAGCAGGCCGGTGGCGGTCGCGAGGTCGGCCACCATCTGGACCGTTGGCAGCACGTCGGCAGGGGTCTTGCCGACCAGGGATGTCATGGTCATCCGCACCTGGTCGCGGTCGGGTCCGTTGAGCATGAACCGGAACTCCAGGACGCCGGCACGATCGGTGCCCGACAGCCACCCGCCGGGACCGTCCACGCCACGGGAGATGCGCACGTTGATGAGATCGAGCGTGTGTATCACCGCGTCGTCGCTGGCCAGCAGCCGGACCTCCAGGTCGGGTCGTTCGTTGTCGGATCCGGCGGGAACCAGGAAGGTGAACCGGCCCGGTCCGCTGGCCCGCAGCAGGCCTGGTGGCCCAGTGATGCTGGTGACGGTGCCGGGTACATCGTGGAAGGGGGCACCGTAGCGCAGCCAGTCTTCGACCGCCTGGTGCTCAGGTGAGCCGATGGGGACCTCGAGCTGGACTGAGGCCGTGATCGGCCGTAGGTGCAGCGACTCGGCGCAACGCGACAGCAGCCGCATGACCAGGTAGGACTCCTCGTCCAGTTGCCGGTAGTGCACCCATGCAACATCGGCGGCGGTGTGCAGATCGCCGTCCCATGGCTGGTCGGCCACGCGGCCGGGACGCACGTGCAGTTCGTAGCGGTAAAAGGGGTCCACCTCGTTCAGCGCGGTGGTCAGGCTGCGCTGGCGGGTGATGATGGCCTGGAGTAGATCCTCGGCTGGCACGCCTTCGGGAACCTCGCGGCTGCCGTGCAGCGCCTCGGTCATGAGACGGTGCAGGCGTTGCCCGCCGTCGCCGAAGTAGTACGCCACCAGCGCGGGGTTGTCGGCGGCCATCACGTCGAGGCGGGCGCCGCCCATCCAGTGGGTGCGGATGCCGATGCTGGCGGTGAGCTGATCGAGCCAGTCAAGCCGCTCGTTGCTGGGCTCCCAGGGGGTGACCAGCGTCCAGGAGCGCACCGGCAGCAGGGGCAGTGTCTCGGCGGTGAAGGTGTTCCAAGAGTTTTCGACGCTGGTCGCCTGCCGCGCGGTGAGCGCCCGGCTGTAGCGTTTTATCTGGTAGATGTCATAGCCGTCGGGGTTCCAGACCCGCACGTCGACACCCCGATCCCCGCGGGAGGGTGTGGGCCGGTTGCCGTGCGGGTGCTTGAGCAGCAGCAGCGCCGCGACGAACTCCTCTACCGTCTCCCCGGGCATCCGCTCCCAATTCACCGTCGTCATGTCTGTCAGCAAAGCAGCATCGGCCGACACCTTTCTGCTGGTCCATCGTGGTCTCGGGCGAAGGCAACCGCGTCGAGCAGCATTTGGCTCAGTGACCCGTTGGTGGCGATCCGAATTAAGCCTGGTAGAGCCCTCGCTCCGCTCCGCGCGTCACCGACAGGTACACCTCGCCAAGCACCGGGTGGGCGGCCATGCCGCGGGCGTGGACGTCCTGGACCCGACAGCCGATGAACGCCGCTAGCCGGACACCGAGTTCCTCGGCTGAGGGCACTTCCTCGGCGGGTGCCGTGGCGTCGGCCACAGCCGGCGCGAAAATGGCGCCGGCGTTGTCGGTGACCGAGAGGATTCCGTCGAGGAGCCGAAGGCGATCGGTCCTGCGGAGCGCAGGTCCGGCTCGCCGACTTCAAAGCCGTATAGGCGTGCCGAGAGCAGGCCTTCAACCATCGCTTCTCGTGATCACATCGTCAGCCGTCGACCACTCCCATGAGGGCGAAGATGTCGGGGCGGGCCTCGATCCGGGCCAGCAGGGCGCGCAGGTCCTCGTCACTGTCGCCGACCTTGACGCCGAAGTGGCACATACTCACCCGCCGCCGCGGCCGACGACATCGTCGTCATGCTCGACGCGCACTGCGCCTTCGCCGAGCTGGGCGAGGAGTTCCACATTTACTGGGGCGCCTACCTCGGCACCCCCGACGAGATCCTGGTGGCCGGGCCGGTGCCCGAAGTCGCCGACCGTATCGGCGAACTGCGCGCCGAGGCTCGCGAACGCAAAGGCTGGATCATGGACACCTATCTGCTGCGACGCCTCTCACCGTCGTGACCGGTCCAGTGAACAGTCTCCGCACTTCTCGCCGCCCGGGACGCGGTAGTACAGGCAGCAACTGCGTCGCCGGAAGGTCAGATCGGGCCCGGTGAACTCGCCGGTGCCGCGCAGCGCCGCGCTGTCGAGCAGCCGGCCGGCGAGGTGGGTGAGGGGCCCGCGCAGGGCGGGGCGGGCTCGCAGGAGGGTGCGCGCCGCCTCGGCCAGGGCGGAGCCCGCGTTGCCGCGCAGCAGTCCCGGGGCGACCTTGACGCGCAGCCCGGCGGCCAGTGCGGCCAGATGCTCGTCCATGACCATGCGGTGGAGGACCTGGACGAGGTCCTCGCCCTCGGGTGCGTACCAGCCGCGGGCTACGGGCAGCCGGAGAGCGGGTCCGTTCACCTGCTGGTGGAGGTCTCCGAGGTCGGGGACGATATCGTGCGCGACGACGCAGCCAAGCACGACAGACCACAGCCGGGCGGCGTGGCCGAGCTGGACGACGGACGCGGCGATGCGGTGCTCGGGCGTGCCGTACCGGGTCACCCGGTCGGCCACCAAATGGGCGAGCCCATCCGCGTAGGCGTCTGTGACGGGCCGCCAGGCGCCGTCGGTCTCGCCGACGGCGAGGGTGAAGAAAGGGCTCAGGTCGGCGAGGTCGACCAGTGCGGTGGCGACGGCTTCGGGCCGGGCGGGCCGCAGGCGGGTCATGTCAGGTCTCCCGCAAGCACGCTGATCTGCGGGACGCCGCTGCGGGGGTGCAGGGTGACCTCGGCCTCGACCCGGTAGACCTCGGCCAGCAGTGCCGTGGTGAGCACCTGGGCGGGCGGGCCCGCGGCGATCAGGCGGCCGGTGTCCATGACGCAGATCCGGTCACAGAACGCCGCGGCCAGGTTGAGGTCGTGCAGCGCGACGACGGCGGTCACCCCGAGCCGCCGCACCAGCCGCAGGGCGTCCAGTTGGTGGCGCAGGTCGAGATGGTTGGTCGGCTCGTCCAGCACCATCGTCCCGGCTTGTTGCGCCAGGGCGCGGGCGATGAGGACGCGCTGCTTCTCGCCGCCGGACAGCCGGTCGAACGGAGCCTGGGCGAGATCGGCGACGTCCAACTCCTGCAGCGCGCCCGTGACGATGGCCCGGTCGTCGGCGTCGTCGCCCTGGAACGCCCGCTTGTAGGGGGTTCGGCCCATCGCCACCACGTCGTACACGGTCAGCTCGAACTCGCCGGGCGCCTCCTGCAGGACGGCGGCCAGCCGCCGGGCCAGCCGCCTGCCGGTCATCCGCCAGACGTCTTCGCCGTCCAACGTCACCTGTCCCGACGTGGGGCGCAGTGCGCGGTAGAGGGTGCGCAGCAGGGTGGACTTGCCCGCGCCGTTGGGGCCGACAAGCGCGACGACCTCGCCCGGGGCGATGTCCAAGGACACCTCCCGCACCAGGACCTTGCCGCTGACGACGACGCCGACGCCCTCTAGGCGCAGAGCCGCGGGTCTGTCCGCCGGGGTCACCGGGCCGCCCTCCGCCGCATGAGCCACAGGAAGAAAGGCCCTCCGGTCAGGGCGGTCAGGATGCCGATCGGGATCTCCTCGGGGGCGATCACACTGCGGGCGGCGAGGTCGGCGGCGATGAGGAAGGCCGCGCCTAGCAGGGCGACAGCGGGCAGCGCGCGCCGATGGTCGGCGCCGACCAGCAGGCGCACCACGTGCGGCAGCATCAGCCCCACGAACCCGATGGAACCGCTGACCGCGACGATCGCGCCGATCATCAGGGCGACCAGCGCGAACAGCGCGCCGCGAAAGCGGTGCACGTTCAGCCCCAGGGCGGCGGCGGCTTCCTCCCCGGCCAGCAGCAGGTTGAGCGGGCGGCCAAGACCCAGCAGCACGCCGGTGCCGAGCAGCACTGCCGCCGCGGGGATCCAGACGAGGTCCCAGGTGGTGCCGGCCAGGCCGCCCAGCATCCAGCGCAGCGCCGAATCGGCCTTGTGCGGGTCGTTGGAGGTGACGATGAGGTAGCTGGCCACCGCCGAGAGGACCTCGGCCGTGGCGACCCCGGACAGCACCAGCCGCACCGTCGTCATCCGCCCGCCGGTGCGGGCCAGGAAGTAGACCAGCACCAGCGCCGCGAAGGCACCGGCGAAAGCGGCCAGCGGCAGCGAGAACGCCCCCAGCAGCGAGACGTTGAACACCATGACGACGACCGCGCCGACCGTCGCGCCCGAGGACACCCCGAGCAGCATCGGGTCGGCCAGCGGGTTGCGCACCAGCGCCTGCAGGGCCATCCCGCACACCGACAACCCCGCGCCCACCACGCCGCACAGCAGAATGCGAGGGACGCGGACGTCCATCACGATCGTCTCCCGGACCGGCGCCCAGGTGGGCTCGACCAGAGGCGCATACAGCCGGTGCAGCACGATGGCCCACACCTCGCCGAACGGCAGGCGCACCGAACCGACCGCGACCCCGGCCGTGGCGGCCGCCACCACGGCAACGGCGAGCACCGCCAGGACCAGCGTGTACGGCACGCGCCCGCGACCGCCGACGACCACGGGTGCCGACGGCCTGGACGGGGCGATCTTGGTCACGCGAAGCGGTCCGGGTGGATCTGGCGGGCCAGTGACTCCACGCCAGAGGGCATCCGTACGCCCAGCACCGTGGACGACAGCGGCAGCACCGCGAACCGCTGGTCCCTGATCGCGGGCACGTCCTTGAGGGCCGGATTGGCGAGCAGGAACTTCTTCTTGCCCTCCACGGAATCGTCGCCGTAGTCGTAGATGACGATCACGTCGGGCGCCCGCTCGGCGACCTGCTCGAAGGAGACGTCTCCGAAGGACTTGGGAAGGTCGGCGAACAGATTCGTCCCACCCGCCAGTTTGATCATCTCGTTGCCGATTCCGGCGCCGCCAGCGGTGAAGGCGGTCTTGTCGCCGCTGTCGTAGACGAACACCTTGATCGGGTCGGCCCCGTCGATCTTGGCCTTGACGCCGTCCAGCACGCCGCGCATCGCGGCGATCTGCCGCTCAGCGCGGTCGGGCACGCCGAAGATCTTGCCGATCGTCCGGATCTCGTCCTCGACTTGGGTCATGGTCACCGGACCGGTCGGGCATGCTTCGATGTTGACGTGGGAGTCGATCCCGGCCTTGGCCAGGGCGTCCCGGCCGCGCCCCTCCTTCTCGGCGAAGGCGCTGTTGAATCCGCCGTAGACGAAGTCGGGCTCGGCCGACAGCAACGCCTCGTAAGAGGGGTACTCCTCGGCGAGCACCTTGATTCCGTTGTAGGCGGCCTGGTAGTCGGGCTGGATCTCGTCGTCGAGGTAGGCGGTCCCGACCATCGACTTCTCCAGTCCGAGAGCGAGCATGATCTCGGTGACGTGCTGGTTGAGTGTCACCGCCCGCTGCGGTGGCTTCTGGAAGGTAGTGGTCACGCCGCAGTTGGTCACGGTGAGGGGGAACCCCGCGGCGGCCGAGCTCGCCGCCGGGTTCGCGGCGCCCGTGGGACCGGCGGTCTGCTCGGTGGTTCCGCAGCCGACCACCAGCAAGGCGGATATTAGAAGTGGGAGGAAGAAAAGCGAGCGTCGGCTCGTCATGAACAGGTCCTTTCACTCACGGGCTGAGCCCGATGAGCGGGATGGGGCAAGGAGCCGGATCTTTAAAAGAAGCTCGTGACGCGGGCATCCCGAAGGCCCTCATGCCAGATGCGCGGCATGGCGATCACCGTTCCTCTCTTGGGGAGATCCGCCCCAATTTCTCTGAGGAGGCGACCGCGTGAGTCTCCTGGCTCTCGGGTCAACGCTCCTCCCGGCCTTCCCACCCGTTATCCGGGCAGTGGCTTCGTCGGGATTCGCTCGCCGATCACAGTGGCGGGACCGCGCCGGATTCACACCGGCTTCCTCGTTCCGCGCTCGCCTACGCCGACCATGCTCGCACACCACCCATCAACGACAAAGTGCGTACCACCCGTCAGACCCGGCGCGCCTCCCCACATTCGACGGGAGCACCGGCGCGCACACCGTGGAGCACCTGGGTGAGGACCTCCACCCCTCGTACCACGCGCGGCCCGGGCCTGTTGAAGTACGCCGGTCCGTCCAGCACCCACACCTGGCCCGCGCGGACCGCCGGCAGGTCGGCCCAGCCCGGATGGCAGGTCAGCAAAGCCACTCCGCTCGCGCCCGTTCGGGAGGAAAGCCGCAGGGCATCAGCGGGACCACCTCGGGTTGGGAGGCTCGCAGCCTCTCCCAGCCGATGGCGGTGGTGTGCTCGCCCGCTTCGGCCAGCAGCGGCTCACCGCCCGCCGCCCGGATCTGCTCGGGGACCCAGTGACCGGCGGGCCACAGCGGATCCAGCCACTCGATCGCCGCCACCCGCGACCATGGACCGCACCACCGCGAGCCTGTGGAGGGCGCGTCGGGCCGGTACGAGGCGCTGGCCACGATCGCCGCCGCGGCGAGGGCCGCCTACGCCGACGTCCAACCTGCGGATGCGTTCTTCGGGCATCGTGCACGCGGTCGTGATGCCTCCCCGGCTGGGCGGGGAGCGGATGCCGGGCCCGGCGTGCATGGTCGGAGTGAGCGGCTGAGATCCGGGCGTGGCACATCCGGACCGGGGCGCCGACTCGACGGCCAAAGGCGACTGATCGCGAGCTGGGAGACCGTCGGCCGATTGAGGCGCCAGGCGCTCCGGGTGATCAAAGCGCCAACTGCCACGAGAGTTTCATTGGCAGCAGTCGGATACCGGCTGTCCCTTCTTGGGCTTCTGAGTTGCGCGTTCTGGCTCGACGGCCAAGGCTGTTTCCGCACTCATAGGGTGCTGAATCCTGCTGACATTGTTCTGCGCTTGCCCGACTTCACTGTCACAGACCTGCGTTTCCGCTGACATCAGTCCTGCGCTTCACTGATGGTCTATCCAGAGCTACCTGCCCCTGGCCAGCTTTCCCAGATAGGCGTCCAGCAGCTCGACGCGGCCGACGAGGGGCTGAACGCCGTCCTACCAGCAGATCGCGCTGATCTCCTCGTTGGGGGTGAAGCCAGGGTGCGCGGTGGTGAGGGCCGCGTACTCGACGCGCCTCTCGGGGCCGAGCACGAAACGCGCGTGTCCGGCAAACACGAGGTCAGCGACCTCCAGGCCGGTCTGCAAGGCCGCCTGGCGTGGTGTCTCACTCGGGTCGATCATGTCGCCGGGCAGTTCCCAGCACCGGCGCAGGCGGTGAGACCAGCAGCAGCCGCTCGTCATTCCACACCGCCGTCAGCGCCAGCGGCAGGGGTCCGTCATCGAAGCGAGCTTCCTCCGTAACCAGATGAAACGCGGTCAGAAGGTTGCCGGCTTCGTCAGCGGCGAGAACGTCGTCCACCTCTGGCCCTCCGCTATCGACCTTTACTCGGGCGCCGACGAAACTATCTGACCAGGGAAGACGGTCAGAAATTTCTTACTGAGCTCCGCGCTGATGGAGATCATCTTCCACCGGAGCGGGTCTCTGTGAATGAGGTCAGCGGGGACGCCAGCGGGTGGCGGGGGCAGCCTCGGCGGTGACGCGGGCAGCAGTTTCGCCGAGCCGTATGTGGTGCCCAAGGCCGGCCAGGTGCTGGTGGCGGAACTTGGGGGTCCAGTAGGAAGGTGCCCAGGAAACGCACCGTGCCCAACTGCAGCGCCCGAGCTGGTTGCGAGCCCCGTTGGCGGCCATCGCCCGGCGGCGGGCGGCGACGTCCAGGTGGAAGAACCCACCCAGCTGAGCGTCGACCGCGGCGGGTTCAGCGCCAGTGAAGGTCTTGCGGGGGTCCGCCGAACCGGCGACGCTGCGCCGCCTGGTCGACGACGGTGTCTCAGTCACCGAGGCCACCCGCACCCCCCGAAAACCGTTCGAGGCCCGAGGTTAAAGAACACGCTTAGCCGACGTCGCGGCGGCGGAAGCCGTACAGGCCGGCGATGGTCAGCGCCGCGGCGATCGCGGTCATGGCCACCAGCGGGGTCGCCGAGACATCGCCGCCCGGTAGTGTGGGCAGGTGGCTGAAGGGTGACAGGTCCAGCAGCACCTGGGGCAGCTCCAGTAGCGCGCCCACCTGGCCGAAGAGCAGGAACAGCGCCAGGACCGCCCATGCCGCGGCGACCAGGCGGGGCAGCAGGCCGAACAGGGCGAGGGCCAGACCGGAGAAGGTCCATACCGCGGGGAGCTGAGCGAGAGCCGCGCCCAGCGTGGCAGGCAGGTGGGCGGCTATGTCTCCTGAGGCCGCACCGTACGACAGACCGACGGCCAGGCCGGTCACGGCGAGGACCACCGCCGGGCCGAGCACGGCGAACAGCGTGTGGCCGGCCGCCCAGCCGACGCGGCTGACCGCGGTGGCCAGCAGCGGCTCGGCGCGGGCGAGGCTCTCCTCGGTACGCAGCCGCAGCGCGGCCTGGATGGCGTAGCCGGACACGGCGATGCCGAAGATGCCGATCAGCACGGCGATGAACAGGTCGGCCGGGTCGGTTCCGCCGCCGAGCCGGTTGAGCATCTCCATGATCTGGGCGTTTTGCCGCAATGCGGAGGAGGCGGCGTCGGCGGCGCTGCCGATCACCGCGCCGAAGACGGCGAAGCCCGCGCACCAGGCCAGCAGCAGCCCGCGGTGCAGGCGCCAGGCCAGCGCGAGCGGGCCAGCCAGGCCGGGCGCGGCCTGCGCGGGACCCAGCCTGGGCGGTAGCAGGCCGGCTGCGACGTCGCGCCGGGCAGCTAGCGCGTAGGCGGCGTAGCAGGTCACGGCGATGAAGGCGGCGAACAGAGCCAGCGGCCACCATTCCTCGTCGGCGAAGGGGCGCAGTTTTTGCCCCCAGGCGATGGGCGACAACCACGACAGCCAGGAGGCGTCGGTGGTGTCACCGGCCATCCGCAGCAGAAACGCCAGCCCGAAAGCGGCGATGCCGATCACCCGAGCTCCGGAGGCGCTCTCGGTGAGCTGGGCGGCCACCGCGCCGATCGCGGCGAAGGCGATGCCGACCAGGGCGTAGTCGAGCCCGGCCGCCAGTGCGCCGGCTACCGGATACGTCCCGGCGAGGGAGCCGGCCACGATCAGGCCGGCGATCACGTTGGCCGACGCGACGACGATGAGGGCGGCGGCCAGCGGGGCGTGGCGGCCGAGCACGGTGGAGCCCAGCAGCTCGCGGCGTCCGCTCTCCTCTTCTGCCCGGGTGTGCCGGATCACCGTGAGCAGGCTGGCCAGGCCGAGGATCACCGGAACGAATCCGGCGCGCCACACGCCCAGCGCCGCCACGTGCCAGTCCAGCAGCGGGCCGTACAGGGCGAAGAAGGCCGGAGTGGCACGCATGGAGGCGGCGAAGGCCTGCAGCTCGGCGTCGGTGGAATAGAGTCCGCCGATGGCGGAGATCTGGGTGACGGGCATGATCGCCAGCAGGAGCACCCAGATCGGCAGGATCACGCGGTCGCGGCGCAGAATCAGCCGGACCAGCGCTCGCGTGCCCGTCATCAGCTGTCCACCCGGGCGTAGTGGCGCATGAACAGCTCTTCCAGCGTCGGCGGCTGGCTGGTCAGCGTGCGCACGCCCAGGCTGGTCAGCTGGCGCAACGCCGCGTCGAGCTCGCCGGTCGTCACCTGGAAGGTCACCCGGTTGCCGTCGATACGAAGGTCGTGCACGCCGTGCAGGCCGTTGGGCGACCCGGCCAGCTCCGCGGTGATGGTGGTCCTGGTCAGGTGGCGCAACTCGGAGAGGGTGCCGGTCTCGACTATGCGGCCGTCGCGGATGATGCTCACCCGGTCGCACAACTTCTCGACCTCGGCCAGGATGTGGCTGGACAGCAGGATCGTACGGCCCTGCGCGCGTAGTTCGCCGACGCACTGGGTGAAGACCGCCTCCATGAGCGGGTCGAGCCCGGAGGTCGGCTCATCCAGCAGGAACAGCTCGACGTCGGAGGCCAGCGCGGCCACCAGGGCGACCTTCTGCCTGTTGCCCTTGGAGTAGGCGCGGCCTTTCTTGCGCGGGTCCAGCTCGAAGCGCTCGATCAGCTCGGCCCTGCGCCGGGGGTCCAGGCCGCCGCGCAGCCGGCCGAGCAGGTCGATGACCTCACCGCCGGACAGCCCCGGCCAGAGGGTGACGTCGCCGGGCACATAGGCCAGGCGGCGGTGCAGCTCGACGGCGTCCTTCCACGGGTCGCCACCGAGCATGGAAGAGCTGCCCGCGTCGGCGCGCAGCAGCCCGAGAAGGACGCGGATGGTGGTGGACTTGCCTGCGCCGTTCGGGCCCAGGTAGCCATGCACCTCACCGGCCCTGACCTCAAGGTCGAGGCCGTCCAGTGCGGTCGTCCGGCCGAACCGTTTGGTCACGCCGGACATGGAGATGACGTTGCTCACACTTTAGAATGTACATAGCCTTCACAAGTTCGTGAAAGACATGAAGACACTAAACTACGGATCCTTGACGCGGGGTGAGAGGAGCAGGATGAGGGACGAGGAAGCGGTGCGTCAGTTCGTCGAGCGGCTCAGCCGGATGCTGGCCGACTGGGGCTTCCCGCCGATGGCGGGCCGGGTCCTGGTGACGTTGTCGGTCGCGGAAGAGGACACGCTGAGCGCCCCCGACCTGGCCGAACGCCTCGACGTCAGCCCGGCCGCCATCTCCGGCGCGGTCCGCTACCTCGTCCAGCTGGGAATGGTCGCCCGAGACCCGGTGCCCGGATCCCGGCGCGACGTCTACCGGCTGGTCCACGACAGTTGGTGGGAGGTCGCGCTGACCAAGGTCGGCCTCTACAAGACCCTCGCCGACATGGTCGACGAGGGCATCGAGGCGCTCGGCGGACCGCAGACCCACGCCGGGCAGACCATGACCGAGCTCCGCGACTTCTACCTGTTCATGCACCGGGAGATCCCCCTGCTGCATGACAAGTGGCGCGAGACGCACTAGTCGGTGGTTTGTTAAGGCAGGGCGTAGAGGTTGAGGGGTCGTCCTGTGGTGACGGCTGTGACCAGGGCTTGTAGTTCAGCGGGCGGGGCCTGGTTGACCAGCTGCGCCACCAGCGTTGCAGCAGCGCGCAGGGGGTCAGCCAACCGCGGACGTAGCGGGCGGCCCTGGGCCAGCACAGTGGCACGGACGGCCGTGCTGGAGCGTGAGGTCCGCGAACTGCGCCGCGCCAACGAGATCCTCAAGGCGGCCTCGGCTTTTTTCGCGAGGGAACTCGACCCTCGACCTCCCAGATGAACGCCTTCATCGATGCCCACCGTTCCCGGTTCGGCGTCGAGCCAATCTGCCGGGTCCTGCAGACCGCTGCCTCGACCTATTACGCGGCCCGCAGCCGGCCGCCGTCCCCGCGAGCGGTACGCGATGAGCGGCTCAAGACAGAGATCACCCGCATCTACCAGGACAACTACTGCTGTTACGGCGCCCGCAAGATCTACCGGCAGCTACGCCGTGACGGCCATGTGGTCGCCCGATGCACGGTCCAGCGGCTGATGGGCGAGTTGGGCATCGTCGGAGTAGTTCGCGGGAAAGTCCGGCGAACCACCATCGCCGGTGACCAGGCCGATCGGCCGGCCGATCTGGTGGGCCGTAACTTCCACGCCCCCGCGCCGAACCGGCTCTGGGTCGCTGATCTGACCTATATCCGCACCTGGTCGGGCTGGGTATATGCGGCGTTCGTCATCGACGTGTACTCCCGGATGGTCGTGGGCTGGCAGATCGCCACGCACCTGCGCACCGACCTGGCGCTGGACGCGCTGGAGATGGCCCTGTGGCGTCGCAGCCAGGAGCAGCCAGCGGATTTGTCCGAGCTGGTCCATCACTCCGATCGCGGGGTGCAATACCTGGCGATTCGCTACAGCGAGCGCCTAGCCGACACCGGCGCGGTCGCTTCAGTGGGCAGCCGCGGCGACTCCTACGACAACGCCCTGGCCGAATCCTTCAACGGGCTGTTCAAAGCCGAGCTGATCCGCCGCTACGGCCCCTGGAAGAACATGGACGACGTCGAGTTGGCAGCGCTGGAATACCTCGACTGGTTCAACCACCGCCGCCTGCACACCGCCTGCGGCAACATCCCGCCCGCAGAGTACTTGGAGATCTTCCACAACCGGCAGCGACGACACAGTGCCCTGGGGATGCTCACCCCCATCGAGTACGAGATGCTTTACCCGAACGCCCAGCTGGCATGAGAGTCAACCAAGCCGACTCCACCGAACTCGGGGTACATCAGAGTCTCCATCGAACCCGGCGCGGTTCACTCTCTACGACGAGGCAACCGCCTGGTCACACCACACCAAACCCCTCGCCGCTTGGCACTTAAGCTCCTGGGATGTCTTTGGGGCTCATCGCACGGACCCGAGTGGAGGGCCGTCATGACGGCCTCTCTGGAACCCGCCGACCGGCCGGACTTGCTCGTCGCCGAGCCGCTCGTCCACACCGAGATCAAGATCGGATACGCCCGGGTCTCGACCAGCGGGCAGAAGCCGGAGCGGCAGCTCGACGCGCTCACCGCCGCCGGGTGCCGGAAGATCTTCGCGGACAAGAAGTCCGGCAAGAACGCGCTCCGCCCCGAGTCGAAGGCGTGCCACGCCTTCCTCGACCTCGGCGACACCCTCGTCGTTCCCCCGCTCGACCGCTACGGCCGCAGCCTCCAGGACCTCATCAACATGGTCGCCGAACTCCGCACCCGCGGCGTCGGCTTCACCTCGCTGCACGAGAACCTCGACACCACCACCCCCGGCGGCCGCCTCGTCTTCCACGTCTTCGCCGCCCTGGCGGAGTTCATCCGCGAACTCATCGTCAGCAGCCAAATCGTCACCCCTTGCCCGCAGTTCCTCGTTCTCCGTCACGAGCAGCGCATCCCCATCCCACTGTCAAGATCTCCGCGCTCAACACCATGTCAGTCCGCCCGGCCCCAGATGCCCAGCATGTCCTTGCCCGGGCGGAAGCCGTGCGCCTCCGCCATGTGCGCCGCCTCCTTGAACCCTTGGGCCACAGCCGACGGCATGTGCGCGTCGCTCCCGAACGTCACCGCCTGCCCGCCCTCCTCGCGCCACCAGCGAAGGATGGTCGAGTGCAGCGGCAGGCGCGTGTTGATCTCCAGAACTCTGCCCGACTCCGCCGTCACCCGCAGCGCGTGCCGGAACTCCTCCTCGAACTCCAGCAGATCGAACGGCCCGGCCTGCTCCGTCGGCCAGTAACGGATCGGATAGTCGATGTGCGCCAGTACTGTGAACACCTCGCTCTGCTCGATCAGCCGGGGAATCTCCGCCAGGTAGGCACGCATGACCTCCGCCGCGGGTCGCCGCGCAAACTGCCCCGGAGGCTCGGTGAACCTGTCCCCGATCGGGAGGCAATGCAGCGACCCGATCAGCCGATCGAACGGCCCGGCCGCGAGCAGCTTCGCGATCTCCTCGGCATGCCAGTGTGGCTCCCCCAGTTCCATACCGCTAAGGATCTGCAACTCCGGGAAGCGCTCCCGGCACCTTTCGATCGCCTCCAGGTATCCAGCCGCGTCGAACCGCGGCGGAGTCAGCTCGCCATCCGGTGAGCACACGGTCGCCAGATGGTCATCCGGGTGCAGCACGTCGGGGTTGACCATCCACACGGTGTGATCGACGTGCTCCGTGAAGGCGATCGCGGGCAGGCCGAGCTCCACCGCCTTCTCGCAGGTGCGCTCCATCGAGCCCAGCGGCGCGTCCCAGGACCACTCGCTGTGCACGTGACTGTCCGCAGGCAACATCACGAATCTCGCCTCTCGCCGATCGGAAGATCACTGCACAGCGTACTGAGCGGTCACGAGGGCGAGTTGACGGGCGGCGGCCGAGCGCCTCCACCTGTCCATCCCCGCGACCAGCCGGGCGCTCGGCCGGCTGCGGCGGGCGATGGGCGACCCGATCCTGGTGCGCGCCGGTAGTGAGATGGCGCCCACCCCGTTCGCGCTTCGGACCGCTCCCCGGGTCCGGTCGCTGCTCGAGGAGGCGTCAGGGGGGATCAGCGGGGATCGGCGCTGGGCGCGTGGTCACGCTAGCCGACCAAATGCACCCCGTCAAGATCCCCAAAAAAGAAGGCGTGGGCGCGAACCAGGCGTCGGC
>NZ_JBEXGU010000168.1:0-19812 GCF_040607515.1 Streptosporangium sp. NPDC005286
GTTCACTTACGGAGTGGTGGGCGCGGCCGCCCCACCGGCGTCCTGCCACGGGGTGGGAGGGTGGGGCGGCGTTTCCGGCCTCGAGCCGGTGCCGGCGAGCCTCAGGCGATGGAGTTCGCCATGTCGGCGACGCCGCTCTCCTCGGACACCCGTGGGAGAGGCGTGTCCGAGGTGGCCCCCAGCGGCGCGTTCCTGTCCAGGCCCGGGCTGCCCGCCTGCCACACGTCACGCGTGATCGGCGAGCCCTCCAGCAGGCGTGGCCGGTGGTCCGGGTCGACGATGTCGTGTTCGGTGCAGAACTCGAAGGAGATGCCGGTCATGGGGTCGGCGATGTAGACGCTGATCGAGCCGGACGCGGCGTGCCGAAGCACGTCCTTCTGAAGCTGCGCGCCCTGGCGCAGTGCGATGTTCCTGGCCCGCATCACGTCGTCGATGTTCTCCACGAGGATGCAGAAGTGGTCCATGGACCCGGCGCGCTGAGGGCTCGAACGGAAGATGCCGAGCGAGTGGTGGTAGTTGTTCGCCGACCGCATGAACACCGCATTGCGCTTGATCCAGTCCGACGCCCGGAAGCCGAGGACGTCGGCATAGAACCGATGCGCCGCGACGGGGTCCGACGAGAACCACACCGCGTGCAGCATCTCCGTCATGCGCACGGCGTCCTGAGCCGGCTTCACGGCACGGGACAGCATGTCGGTGTAGACATCGACCTCGACCCCGTCGGGATCGACGAACCGGAGACCGCGGTCGATCCCGTCGCCTTCCAGATCGCCGATCTCCTCGAACCGGATGCCGCGCTCGTCCAGTCGGTTCGCGACCTCGGACAGGGCCTCGTCACCCGTGAGCCGGAAGCCCACGCGCATCAGCCCGCGCCGGTGCCGGTTCTCCTCCAGCCGCAGCCAGTGGTGGTCGTAGCCGCCGCCGAGGAAGCTTGTTCCCGCGGAACGGTCGTGCACGGTGAGATGGCCGACGTTCGAGTAGAACTTCGTCGACTCGGCGAGGTCCGGGACACCCATCACGACGTATCCGAGACGCTCGACTGACTGCTCCATAATTCCTCCAGTTTCCGCCACTGCGGCCGAATTGCCGGTAATTGCGTGATTCTTGTCGCTCGTCAATGGCGGGTCCACCAGACGCCGCCCATCGCAACGCGCAAGGCGGGCGCGTTGCCGGTTGCTCGTCCTGAGGTAACCGGCGACTTGACGCGCGCAAAGTTGTCATTAGAGTGTATACAGTTGTCGGGTTGATGCAAGGTCATGGGCCGAGCCGTCGACTCCGTTCCACACGATCACTGGCGCCGCTTCCCGAGGAACCGCTTATGACTCTCCTGCTTGATGACCGTTCGGTGAGCAGCGTGCTCGACCCGGCCTCACTCGTCGAGGCGATCGACCGCGCCATCCGCGCCGACGCGGAAGTCCCTGCCGATGTTCCCGGGCGGGTGAACCTCTCGGGAGGTGGCAGGTTTTTCCGCATCATGCCCGCGGTGGTGCCCCGGTCGGGTGTCATGGGCCTCAAGGCGTTCTTCGGCGGCAACGGCGTGGGCGTCCGTTACCTGATCATGCTCGCCTCCGTCGAGACCGGCGAGGTTCTGGCGATGATGGACGCCTGCTACCTGACAGCGGCGCGGACCGCCGCGACGAGCGTGGTCGCCGCACGGGCCCTGGGGGTGAAGGCGACGCGCCTCGGCGTTCTCGGGTCCGGCCTGGAGGCCGAGGCACACCTGCGCGCCTTCGCCGCGGTGAGTGAGATCGACGAGGTCAAGGTGTTCAGCCCGAACCCGGCGAGCCGGGAGCGACTCGCCGGCCGCCTGCGCGAGGAGCTCTCCCTGCCGGTGGTGCCGGCCGGCACGGCCGCGGAGGCATGCGCCGACGTCGACCACGTGATCACCGCGACCAACACCGGCTATGGGGGGCCGATCGCGTGCGAGTCCGACTGGCTCCGGCCCGGTCTTCACATCAGCGCGATCGGCTCCACGCACCGCGACCTGCGCGAGCTCGACACGACCGTCTTCAGGCGTGCGGGAACCCTCGTTTTCGACGCCGATCCGGAGCAGGTCGCGGACGAGTCCGGCGACATCCGGGAGTTCGTCGACGGGGGCGGCAGCCTCAGCACCGTGCTACGGCTCAGCGACCTGCTCCAGGGCAAGGCCGCGCTTCCCGAGGCCCCACAGGGGGACCTCACCATCTTCAAGTCCGTCGGGACCGCTCTCCAGGACATGGTCGCCGCCGAGCTGGTGTACCGGCGCGCGGTCGAGGCCGGTCTCGGATCCACCTTGGACAACCTGGCCGTACCCAAGAGCCGCCGCTGACCGCCCTGGCATCTCAGCTTTCATCCACATGCACCTTTGACAGGGAGACGAATCCAATCATGACGACCACTATCGGCAGGCACGAGGCGCGCGACTGGGCCCGTGAGCACTTCCACGGCGTCAACAACGTGCTCATCCCGAGCTTTTCCGCTGATCTGACCCGCCTGAACGAACGCGGCATCCGCCACGATGTCCGACGGGTGATCGAGCTCGGGTTCACCGGCACGCTGCTCGTCAGCGAGATCAACATCACCCTCGACGAGTACGCCCGCTTCACCGAGATCGCACACGACGAGGCGGGTGACCGGCTCAACCTGATCTTCCACGCGTCGTTCAACACTCTGGAGGAGAACATCGCCGCCGCGCGGCGGGCCGCGGCGGCGGGAGCCCGCCTCGCGCTGCTGTCCTACCCGCCGAGCTTCCACCCGAGGTCCCTGCAGGAGCTCCACGACTACACCAAGGCGTTCTGTGACGCCACCGACCTGGCCGTCATCCTCTTCCCGATGACGCACTGGGGTTTCGAACGCCTCCACTCCGCCTCGTTGCCGGTCGACATGCTGGCCGACCTGGTCGACGCCGCGCCGAACGTCGTCTCGGTGAAGGCCGAAGGCGGATTCCCGTCGATCGCCGGCTTCGCACACGCCTGGCACCGGCTCTCGGAGAAGGTATTGATCACCATGCCGATCATCCAGGAGGCCATCGCACTGGCCGCGCTCGTCCCCCTACGGGTGATCGCGACCTCGAACACCGAGTACTACGGCGACACCGCCCCGCGGATGCTGGCCCTGGCCCAGGAGGGCAAGGTCGACCAGGCCATGGACCTGCTCTGGAAAATCGCCCCCGCATGGCGGGCCAACGGCAACGTGGCCCCGGTTCCGCACGCCCACTCCGTGAACCGGTCCGCGTGGAAGTACCAGGCCTGGCTCGCGGGCTTCAACGGCGGGCCGATGCGCGTCCCGGCGAACCGCCTGCACAGCGGCGAGATGGCGGCGTTCCGGCGAGCGCTGGTGGACTCGGGGCTTTGGGTGACGGACGACCCCGACGAGGAGTACTTTGTCGGGCGCAACCCGGAGTGATCACGTGGCGGAGCGTGACACGACTCGGGTGCGCTCCACCGAACCACCGGAGGTACCCGACCTCCGGGAACGCGCTCCCGCAGCACCGGTGACACAGGCTTGAGGGGAGGTCGGGATGACCTTTTATAGTTTCTGGCAACTGTATACGCATGAGGAACATATACTTGAGGGGTGCCGAAAAATACTCGAGGAGTGCCACAGAAGCCGACCGTCTCTCCCGTGAGCAGCGGAGCGCTCGGCAGCCTCGACCGGTCGTCCGGAGTCGCAGGTATGGGTGCCGTTTCACGCTCGACGCTCGGGGATCGTGTCTACGATCGCGTCCGTGAGGCCATCATCCGAGGAGAGCTCCCGGCCGGGACCGAGATCAACCAGGTTGAGCTCGCCAACACGCTCGGCGTGAGCCGGGTGCCGGTACGCGAGGCCCTGCGGCGGCTCCAGGCGGAACGCCTGCTCGACGCCAATCCCTTCCAGCGCTACGTCGTCACGCAGCTCTCCCAGGAGCAGGTGCTCGAACTCTACGACCTGCGCCAGACATTGGAGATCTTCGCCACGCTCCGCGCGCGATCTCGTCCCGATTTCCTCGACGTCGACCTTCCGGCGGCCCGGGCGGTCGCCGGTTCCATGGACCTGGACATGTCAGCCGAGGAGTGGCTCCAGGCGGACATGGAGTTCCACCACTCGCTGCACGGTCGCGGCTCCGCCGTGTCCAGCATCATCGACGAGGTACGGTTCCGGATCTACCGCTACGTGCACCTGGCCACTCCCGACCTCCCACGTCGCCAGGAGGTGCTCGCCGAGCACCAGGCCATCCTCGAAGCCCTCGAACGAGGCGACGAGGACGAGATCCGCACCCTGATCGAGGCCCACGTCGAGCACACGCGTGACCGGCTCGTCCACATGAACTGGAGCGAGGCCTCGGGCGGCTGAGATCGGAACCCGGACCTCTCCCCTCTCTCCCCGAAAGCCACCCGGAACTCACCGGCTCCGCACCCTGATCGGCCGCCCGTCGCGGCAGGCCACCGGGGTGTTCGAGCCGGTGTGCCCGTCCTCGGCGAGCACCCTCGCCACGCTGTGAGATAGGCCTCACGCCGAGCGCATCGTCGGCGGCCGGAAGGCATTGCCACATTGTCGATTACTGAATACACTTTTCATCGACTGAATACACTATTCACCTATTGAGAGGGTGCCGTGAGCGGTAGTGAACACCGGCCGGCGCGGCGGGTCGGCACGCTGGGCAGCGAGCTCACGTTCGCGGGGCAGGCGACGCGGGTGCTGCTCGGCCGCAGGCCCGGACTGGGCGGGCCGGAGTATTTCCCGACCATGGACGACGTCGTCGCCGCCGTACTCGACGGCAGGATCGACCTGGGGGTGCTGACGTCGGAGACCTCCAACACCGCGTGTACCGAGACCGCCGCCCGCATCCTCGCCGGAGAGCAGCTCTTCATCAGCGACGAGATCGTGGTGCCCTACCACTGCGCCCTGCTGGGCAGACCGGGCAGCCGTCTGGACGACATCAGGTATGTGGGCGGGCACGGCTCCATCCGACAGTGCCGTCGCTTCCTGAAGGAGCGACTGCCCGCCGCCACGGTCGAGATCCACCCGCAGAACTCCGTGGCCGCGGCGCGGGAGGTGCTGGCGGGTGACGGCTCGATGGCCCTGATCGGCACCGAGGCCGTGGCTCGGGCGCTCGGCCTGGACATCATCGAGCGCGACGTCGACGACGGCAGCGCCGGCGGGTGGTGGGCGCTCAGCTCAGCGCTGGAGGTCTCCCCCGGCGCCGATCATCTGGCGGTCCGTGTCGACGGCGGTGATGAGCTCGACGAGACTCTCGCACTCCTGGCCCCGCTCGGGTTGGCCGTGCGCACGATCACGAACGCGCCCACCGGCGAGATCTTCCGCTACCGCTACCTCCTGGTGCTGCGTACGCGGAGTGGTGAGCCCCTCACCGACCAGGCGGTCGGCGCCTTCGGCTCCCGGCTGGTCGGTGTCTTCACCACGTCGACCGCTTCTTGACCATTCCGCCCGCCGCCGCGGCGGGCATGACCTTGGAGGTGAGATGTCCAACTTTCGCGGAGCGGATGTCCTCGAGCGCTACATCAAGCAGTGCACGAACTGGGGACGCTGGGGCGAGGACGACTCGCTCGGGACGATGAACCACGTCGGGCCCGAGGAGGTACGGCGCGCCGCGGCCCTCGTCGAGCACGGCGTGACCATCTCCTGCTCGCTCCCCTACGACCAGCGAGGCCCTCAGACCGGAAGCCTGCGGGCCAACCCGCGCAACGTGATGACGGCGACGGGGGCGGACCACCTGGCCGGAGCGCAGGAGATCCTTCCGGCCGGGTTCGGCCCCGCCAAGGGGTACGGGCGTTCCGACGACATCCTCATCGTGCCCAACCAGGCCGGCACCCAGTGGGACTCGCTCTCCCACATCTTCTGGAAGGGGAAGATGTGGAACGGGTACTCCGCGGGTCTCGTCTCCTCCGCCGGGGCGGCCAAGAACGGCGTGGAGAACTACGCGGGCAAGTTCGTGATGCGAGGCGTGCTGCTCGACGTGGCCCGGCACCTGGGCGTGGACGCTCTCGAGCCCGGCCACGCGATCTCCGTCGAGGAGTTGGAGGCGACCGCGGAAGCCGAGGGCGTGCGGATCCAGCGCGGGGACGCGGTACTCATCCGCACCGGCTTCCTCGAGGCTCGCCGGCACGCGTGGGGCGACTACGCGGGCGGCGCCTCCCCGGGGGTGTCGCTGCACACCGCCCCGTGGTTCCACGAGCGGGAGATCGCCGCGGTCGCCTCGGACACCTGGGGCGTCGAGGTCCGCCCCAACGAGATCGACTGCTTCCAGCCTTTCCATGTCGTGGCACTGGTCCACATGGGACTGGCCATCGGCGAGATCTTCGACTTCCAGGAGCTCGCGACCGCCTGCGCCCGCCACGGGAAGTACGAGTTCCTCTTCACCGCGCCCGCGCTGCCCATCACCGGTGCGTCCGGGTGTCCCGTCGGCGGTGTCGCGGTGCTGTGAGGCAACGACGACCGTCTTGACACCGCAAGAGAGAAGGAACCGATGACCGCGTTCGCCACACCCACCCTTGCCCCGTCGCTCCCGGCCGTCCCGTCGACGCTGCTGGTCGGAGGGCGCTGGCGCCCGGCAGCGGGTGGAGCGACGTTCCCGGTGGACAACCCCGCGACCGGTGAGACGCTGATCGAGGTCGCGGACGCCGACGCGCGGGACGCGCTGGACGCGATCCGGGCCGCCGCCGATGCGCAGCCCGCCCTGGCGGCCTTGTCCCCCGCGCAGCGCGCCGCGTTGCTGCGCCGGGTCGAGGCCGCGCTGCGCGAGCGTGAGGACGAGCTCGCCCTGCTCATCACCCTGGAGATGGGCAAGCCGATCACCGAGTCCCGCGGGGAGGTGGCCTACGCCGCCGACTTCTTCGGCTGGTTCGCCGAAGAAGCCCTCCGCATAGGAGGGGACTACCGACTGTCACCCACCGGGCTGACCCGCATCCTCGTCCAGCGCAGGGCGGTGGGGCCCTGCCTGCTCGTCACACCGTGGAACTTCCCCCTGGCGATGGGGGCGCGCAAGATCGCCCCTGCGATCGCAGCCGGCTGCCCGTCCGTGCTCAAGCCGGCCGAGCAGACGCCCCTGACCAGCCTGCTTCTCGCGCAGATCATCGAGGAGGCCGGTGCTCCGGCCGGCGCGGTCAACGTCGTCACCACCTCCCGTCCTGCCGCGGTCGTCAGCACGGTGATCGAGTCCGGACTCGCCCGCAAGCTCTCCTTCACCGGATCGACCGAGGTGGGCAAGCTGCTCCTAGCCCAATGCTCGGCCCACGTCATGAGGACCTCGATGGAGCTGGGGGGGAACGCGCCTTTCATCGTCTGCGAGGACGCCGACCTCGACGCCGCGGTCGAGGGTGCGTTGCTGGCCAAGATGCGTAACGTCGGCCAGGCGTGTACGGCGGCCAACCGCTTCATCGTCGCGGAGTCGCTTGCCCCCGAGTTCACCGGCAGGCTCGCGGACCGCATGGGAGCGATGACGGTCGCCGCCGGCTGGCAGGACGGCGCCGAGGTCGGGCCGCTCATCGACGACGCGGCGGTCGCGAAGTTCGAAAGGCTGGTGGCCGACGCTCTCGACCGAGGCGCGGCGATCGAGGTGGGAGGCGGGCCGGCGAACGGCCGGTTCGTGGAACCCACCGTCCTGAGCAACGTCGCGCCGGGAACGACACTGCTCGACGAGGAGATCTTCGGGCCGCTCGCCCCGATCACCACCTTCCGCGAGGAGGAGGCGGCGGTGAACGCGGCCAACGGCACCCCGTACGGACTGGTGAGCTACGTCTACACGCGCGACCTGGAGCGCGCGCTGCGCATGGTCGGGAACCTCGCCTGCGGCATGGTCGGGGTCAACGTCGGCGTCGTGTCGAACGCGGCCGCGCCCTTCGGCGGCATCAAGCAGTCCGGGCTCGGCCGCGAGGGCGGGCTCGAAGGCATCGCGGAGTACCTCGACACGACCTACGCGGCGATCCCGGTCTGACGACGGGCGGGCGCACGCGGTGCGCCCGCCGAACTCGGACGGGAGCGGGCAGCAAGCATGGACTGGCACGTCAAGGAGATGACAAATGCCGACGCGCATCGTGGGACTGCGCCACACCGACGGATCGGTCCTGGTGGGGACCCTCACGGACGACGGCCTCGGGGTCGGAGTCCTCGCGACCCTGGAGGAGTTCTGGGCCGACCCCCGACGCTGGTTGACCGGTGAGCCGGCCGCCGAGCGGGTGGTGGCCGCACTGCCGCTGGACGATGTCGAGTTCGTACCTCCGGTGCTGCCGGGCGCGAAGGTCATCTGCATCGGGCTGAACTATGTCAAGCACGTCGCGGAGGGGTCCTACGCGAGCGAGGGTGTGCCGCAGTACCCCACCCTGTTCGCGCGGTGGCCGAGCTCGCTCACCGTCGGAGGCGTGGGCATCCCGGTGCCGCCCGACGAGGACGGTGTGGACTGGGAGGGTGAGGTGGTGGCCTGGGTCGGTGCGACCCTCGTGGACGCCACGCCCGAGGACGCCTTGGCGGCCGTGGTCGGCTACTCCACGTTCAACGACGTGACCTCGCGCCGGGCACAGAAACTCACCTCCCAGTGGACGCTGGGCAAGAACGGAGACCGTTCCGGTGTGCTCGGACCGCTGGTACCGGCTGCCGAAGTGGGCGACCTGCGTGACGGGCTCAAGGTGGAGACGCGCGTGAACGGCACCGTGGTGCAGCAGGGCAGCACCGACGAGATGGTCTACACGGTCGGTGACACGCTCTCGCTCATCAGCCGGACCCTCACCCTCCGCCCCGGCGACCTGCTCGCCACCGGAACCCCGTCGGGGGTCGGCTACTCCCGGACACCGCCGTGGCTCCTGCACCCCGGCGACGAGGTGGAGGTCGAGGTGGAGCGGCTCGGCGTGCTGCGGAACCCGGTCGTGGCCAACCAGGAGCGCCACGAGGCGCTGGGATCGGGCGCGTCCGCATGAGCACCACCCTTGGATCCAGCCCGGCCGGCCCCCTCGAGGGCGTGCTCGTGGTCGACCTGTCCCGCGCCTTGGCGGGACCACACGCGACGATGATGCTGGGCGACCTCGGTGCCCGGGTGGTCAAGATCGAGGCACCAGGGCACGGAGACGACACCCGAGGCTGGGGACCGCCCTTCGCCGGGGACGAGAGGGAACGGGAGTCGACGTACTTCCTGTCGGCCAACCGGAACAAGGAGTCCGTCTGCCTGGACCTCAGGGACGACGCCGACCGCGAGGTCCTGCTCGCCCTGGTGCGACGGGCGGACGTGCTGGTGGAGAACTTCCGGACCGGAGTCATGGAACGGCTCGGGCTGGGCGCCGACGTGCTCGGAGAGCTCAACCCGCGGCTCGTGCAACTGTCGATCACCGGCTTCGGCCACGACGGCCCCGAAGGCGGCCGGCCGGGCTACGACCAGATCGCCCAGGGTGAGGGAGGCCTGATGTCCCTGACCGGATCGGCGCCGGACGACCCGCAACGGTTCGGGACGCCGATCTGCGATCTGCTCGCCGGCATGTACGGCGCCTACGGTGTCCTGGCGGCGCTGCGCCAGCGTGAGTCGACCGGACGAGGCCAGGTCGTACGCACCTCGCTGCTGGCCGCGGCCGTCGGCGTCCACGCCTTCCAGGGGACCCGCTGGACGGTCGCCGGCGAGGTCGGGCGGGCGGGCGGCAATCACCACGCGTCCATCTCGCCCTACGGGCTCTTCCGGTGCGCCGACGGAGCGGTGCAGATCGCCGTGGGGAGCGAGGGGCTCTGGCAGAGGTTCTGCGCGGGCTTCGATCTCGACCCCGAGGAACCGGGTATGGCCACGAACGCCCAGCGCGTCGCGTCCCGTGAGGAGGTCATCGAGCTGGTCGAACGGGCCTTCGCGAACCGGAGCGCCGGCGACCTGCTCGAACGGCTGCGCGAGCTGGGCATACCGGCCGGCAGGGTGCGCACCCTGGACGAGGTCTACACCTGGGAGCAGACCCTGAGCCAGGGCCTGGTCATCGACGTCACGCACGAGACCCTGGGCCCGCTCACGCTGCCCGGGCCACCGCTGCGCTTCTTCGACCCGTCCGGGCGAGAGCACACCCGGACCGCGCACCGGCCGCCGCCCGTCCTCGACCAGCACGGGGAGTCGGTGCGGCGCTGGGTCGGCGACGTGGTCCGATGACGCATCGGCTGGGCGCCCTCGAACTGATCGAGGCGAACGTCGACCCGGGCTCCTGGCATTCGTGGGACGTGCCCGTCGCCCCCGCCGACCGGGATCCCGAGTACGAGAAGGCACTGTTCCAGGCTCGGGAACGTTCCAGCACGGACGAGGCCGTTGTCACCGGCCGGGCCCGGATCGGGGGTCACGACGTGGCGCTCGTCGTGAGCGAGTTCCGCTTCCTCGGCGGGTCGATCGGCCGTGACGCGGCCGGGCGCATCGTGGCGGCCGTGCGCCGCGCGACGGCCGAGCGGTTGCCCCTCATCGCCGCGCCCTCCTCCGGCGGCACCCGGATGCAGGAAGGCACGCCGGCCTTCGTCATGATGGTCGACATCTCCCGGGCCGTCGTCGAGCACAAGGCGGCCGGTCTGCCGTACCTGGTGTATCTGCGACACCCCACCACGGGAGGGGTGTTCGCATCGTGGGGGTCGCTCGGGCACGTCACCGTGGCGGAACCAGGCGCCTTGATCGGCTTCCTGGGCCCATCGGTCTACGAGGCACTCAACGGGCATTCGTTTCCCGGCGGTGTCCAAGTGGCCGAGAACCTGGCCGCCAAGGGAGTCATCGACGCGGTCGTGCCCCCCGACCGGCTCGCCGGCGTCGCCTCGAAGGCACTCGCCCTGCTGACCGGGCCACCGGCCAGACCTGCGAGCGTGACCCGGGCGCGGGTCCCCGACAGCGCCGTGGTGACACTCCCGGGGGATCCATGGCACTCCATTCGGCTCAGCCGTCACCCGGACCGTCCAGGTGTCCGTGAGCTGTTACGCATCGGGGCCGACGAGGTCGTCACCCTGTCGGGGACGGGTGCGGGTGAGCTCGGCCAGGGCATGTTGTGCGCGCTGGCCTCCTTCCACGGGGTCGCGTGCGTCGTGATCGGTCAGGACCGACGCGCTCAGGCCGGCAAAGGCCCGCTTGGCCCCGACGACCTGCGTGCCGCGCGCCGCGGCATTCATGTCGCCCAGCAGCTGGGACGCCCGCTGGTCTGCGTCGTCGACACCCCCGGGGCCGAGCTCTCGGCAGAGGCCGAGGAGCGGGCTCTCGCCGGAGAGATCGCACGTTGCCTGGCCGACCTCGTCCAGCTCACCGTGCCGTCCGTGTCGGTACTCCTGGGAGAGGGGTGCGGCGGCGGAGCCCTCGCCCTTCTCCCCGGCCGAGCGTGCATCGCCGCCGAGCACGCGTGGCTCTCGCCCCTGCCGCCAGAGGGTGCGAGCGTGATACTTCACGGTCACACCCGGCTGACGGCCGACATGGCACGCAGGCAACGTGTCGGCTCCCACGAGCTGCTGACGGACGGGGTGGTGCAGGTTCTCGTGCCCGAACCCGTTCCCGCGCACGAGAACCCCGAAGACTTCTGCCGGAGAGTGTCCGCGGCGATCGGGTCGCAGCTGCTCCAGCAGCTCGCCGCGTACCGGAGTGGCTAGGCGACGGCCTTGATGCCGGCCCGGCCTGCCCTGGCGGGCCGGATCCCGCGCCCGCCAGAGCACGTCCCCGGGAGATCCCGGATGGGCCGACCTTTCATCGGCCGGTCACCGGGAGCGGCGGGCGGCGTTCTTGCGCGGCGCCTTGACGGGCTGAGCAACTCGGGGAACACCCTGTATCGCGTCGATCCTGGCGTGCAGGCGGGCGAGCTCGCTCAGGATGGCGGTGAGCTGGTCCTCGGTCCGCTGTTCCTCGGCGGAGGTGTTCTGGTCGTCCATGGCGTTGACCACGACGGCGATGAACAGGTTGAGCACCACGTAGGAGGACATCAGGATGTAGCCGACGAAGAAGACCCACGCCCAGGGCTTCTCCGCCATGACCGTCTGGGCGATGTCCGGCCAGGCCTCACCGGTCATGACCTGGAACAGGGTGAACAGCGACGTCGGCAGCTCGTCGAAGTGCTCGGGGGCGATTCCGCCGAACAGCTGGGTCGCGAGGACCGCCGAGACGTACATGACCAGGAGGAGCAGCCCGACGATCGCGGCCATCCCGGGCATGGCCGCGAACAGCGCACCGACGACCTTGCTCATGCTGGGAACCACCGAGACCAGGCGCAGCGCCCGCATGATTCGCAGGGCCCGCAGCACGGAGGTCGGGCCGGACGCCGGGATCAGCGCGATGGTCACGATGGTCGCGTCGAACCAGTTCCACGGGTCCTTGAAGAACGCGCCCCGGTAGGCGTAGAGGCGGGCGGCGAGTTCGACGGTGAAGATCGCCAGGGCGATCCGGTCGACGGCGTGCAGGAACCCGCCGATCCGGTCCGTCAGATAGGAGGAGGTCTCACAGCCGATCGTGATCGCGTTGATCACGATGACGGCTATGACAACCCGCTGGAAGAGCCGGGTTTCAAGGAAGGAACGAATACGTTCTCGCCCTGGCAAGAGGTCAGCTCCCGGAGGGGGGGGAAGGGGTCAAATGCCGATCATCGTAAGCCCGTACAGGTCAACCCTGAAAAGATCTGAATGTATGACATACGCCATAGGGGGAACCTGGCCGATTTGCGGAGCGTTGACCTTGGTGAAGAACCCCGAAGCGGGCCGGCTCCAGAAGATCGGCTAGCGTTGCGGAAACGGAGATCCTCCCGCGTCGACGACCCGGGAGGACATGAGCCGGCCACCAGGGCCGGATGAAAGGGCAAGGTGGTGGTGTCCGTGTCGTCGGACTCCGGCCATAGCAGAGACCACATCAGAGACCGTCGATCACGAGGCAGGCAACCGAGGTGAGCATCGCCCTCGGCCTGCTGGCCGTTCTGCTGTTGACCCTGGCCACCGGCTACTTCGTCGCCCAGGAGTTCGCCTATGTCACCGCCGATCGCCTGGCTCTGTCCCAGCAGGCCGCCGAAGGCGACAAGAAGGCCGCCCGCGCGATCAAGGTCATGGAGCGGCTGTCGTTCATGTTGTCGGGCGCCCAGCTCGGCATCACCGTCACCGCCCTGGTCGTCGGCTTCATCGCCAAACCCGCGCTGGCCGAGCTGATCGCCCCGGGCCTGGGCGCACTCGGCGTCCCCGAGGGCGCGACCGGCGGCATCGCCCTGGTGCTCGGTTTCATCGTCGCCACCGTGATCCAGATGGTGCTGGGCGAGCTCGCCCCCAAAAACCTCGCGCTGGCCAGGCCCGAACCGCTGGCCCGCGCGCTGGCCTCCTCCACCCTGGCCTACCTGGCGATCGCCGGGCCGATCATCCGGCTGTTCGACTCCGCGGCCAACAGGCTGCTGCGCGCGGTCGGCATCGAGCCGGTCGAGGAGCTGCACCACGGCGCGACGCTGGAGGAACTCGGGCACATCATCGGTGAGTCCGAGGCCTACGGGCACCTGCCCGGCGACCAGGCGGACCTGTTGGAGCGGGCACTGGCCTTCTCCGAGCGCACCGCCGGGGAGGTCATGGTCCCGCACGCCGACGTCGTCAGCGTCGCCGGTTCGGCGCTGATCCCTGAGCTGGACGAGCTGATCTCCCGCCACGGGCACACCCACTACCCGGTGCTCGGCGACCGCCTGGACGACGTGATCGGCATCGTGGGCCTGCGCGAGCTGGCGGCGATCCCGGCCGACAAGGCCGCGGACACGCGGGTGGCCGACGTCGCCCGCGAGGTCCTGATGGTGCCCTTCTCCGTCTCGCTGCCCGACCTGGTCGCCCAGATGCACGCGCGCGATGAGGAGGTCGCCTGCGTCCTCGACGAGCACGGCGGCCTGGCCGGACTGGTCACCTGGGAGGACGTCGCCGAGGAACTCGTCGGGGAGATCGCCGATGAGAACGACCTCGACATCCCCACCGTGGTCGCCGTCGGCGACGGCTGGGAGATCGACGCGGGTCTACGCATCGACGAGGTCTCCCTGGCCACCGGGCTGGAACTGCCCGACGAGGACGACTACGACACCGTCGGCGGGCTCATCCTGCAGCGCCTGGCCCGCTTCGCCGCGGTCGGCGACGTGGTCACCGTCGACCTGGTCCCCTCCATGGCCGAGCAGGCCCCCACGCATGCGGAGATCGAGGTGCTGACCCTCGACCGGCACGTACCCGAGCGGGTCCGCCTGCGCCCCTTCCGGAACACCGAGGCGAGCCAGGAAGGCGAGGAGGAGAAGTGAACCTGCCCACCGGCATTCTGCTGACCGTACTCCTTCTGATCGGCAACGGCTTCTTCGTCGCCTCCGAGTTCGCCCTCGTCGCGGCCAAACGGCACCGCCTGGAGAAGGCGGCCGCGCACGGTAGCCGCGCCGCCGCGGCGGCCGTGAAGGGCATCCGGGAGCTGTCGCTGATGCTCGCCGGCGCCCAGCTCGGCATCACCCTGTGCTCTCTCGGCCTGGGCGTGGTGTCCGAGCCGCTGATCGCCGGCAGCCTGACCCCGCTCTTCGGTACCCTCGGCCTGCCCGAGGCCGCCGCGCACGCGGTCGCCTTCGTGATCGCGCTGGCCATCGTGACGTTCCTGCACATGGTGATCGGTGAGATGGCTCCCAAGTCATGGGCCATCGCCCACCCCGAGAGTTCGGCGACGATCCTGGCGCTGCCCTTTCGCGGCTTCACCGTGGCCGTCCGGCCGATCCTGACCTCACTCAACGGCGTCAGCAACCTGCTGCTGCGCATGTTCCGAGTGGAGCCCCGCGACGAGATTTCCAATCCTCGCACCCCCGAGCAGTTGCAGCACCTGGTGGAGGAGTCGCGCCGGCTGGGCCTCATCGAGACCGACGACCACGCGGTGCTCACCCAGGCCCTGCACGCCCCGAACGCGTCGATCGCCTCGCTCACCATCCCGGTGAGCGACATCGCCGGAGTGCCGGCCGACGCCTCGGCTCAGGAGATCGTCGGTGCCTCGGCTCGGACACGCCGTACCCGCCTGGTGGTGTGGGACGGTGATCGCCCGGCGGGGGTGGTCCACGTCCGGGACGCCTACCTGGCCCGCAGGCGCGGCACCCGGATCCGCGCCCGGGACATCGCCTACCGGCTGCCCGAGCTCTCAGCGGAGACCTCGATCTCCCAGGCGGTCGCCGAACTACGTGCCGCGCACAGCCAGCTGGCGCTCGTCCGGACCGCGAACGGCTCCCTGGCCGGACTGGTCAGCCTGGACGACCTGCTGACCACCCTGCTCATCCCGGCGTAGGACCGGACAGTCCGGGCGCCGCTCCCCCGATCGGCGCCCGGACCGGCGGGGCTTGTCCGCGGGTCAGCGCGGGATGGTCGCGCCGGCGATGCGCAGGGCGAGGTCGGCGTAGGCGTCGGCGACCTCTTCCGGTGTGTAGGGCACGCCCGTGCCGTACCAGCCGGCCACCCGCATGCCCATGCCGCTGATGGCGGTCATCGCGAGGAAGGTGTCGGGCATGTCGAAGAGGCCCTGAGCCAGGCCCTCGTTGAGAATGTCGATGAGCAACCGCCTGCCACCGGCGCGGATCGACAGCACGGGGGCGGCCATCTCGGGTGAGAGGGCGTGCAGTTCGTTGTTGGCCACCGTGGCGAGCAGCGGATATTCGGCGTGAGCCAGCACATGCTCTCGTACCACGGCTCGCAGCCGTGAGACCGGGTCGGTGCCGCCTGCCCGCAGCAGCCTCCCGTGGTGGTCTTCGTGGCCGATGCGGATCAGCTCGGCCAGGACGTGCTCCTTCGCCGGGTAATGCGCGTAAAGAGTGGCCGAGCGGATGCCACACGCCTCGGCCAGGTCTCTGATCGAGGCGCCGTGAAAGCCCCGCTCGGCGAACAGGCGTAGCGCCTCCCGCAGGATCCGGCCTTTGGTGCCCTCCGGCAACACGCCGGGTGGCAGCCGAACCTCGTCGGCCGCGATCCGCCGCTGCTCTGTGGGTATGGTCATGTTTCCTGCCGATCGATCGTTCTTCCTCGCCCCATTGTGCCCTGGGGCGAAGCCGGGGAGCATATGACACGATCGATCGATCGTTAGGGAAGGTTAGGATCGGTGGAACCGACCGGGAGGGAACCGATGGAAGCGATAGTGGCCACCGAGCAGGGGAAGGTACGAGGCAGGCTCGATGACGGTGTGGCGGTTTTTCTCGGCATTCCGTACGCCGCTCCGCCCTTCGGGCCCCACCGCTTCAGGGCTCCGGTCGAGCCCGAAGCGTGGGAGGGCGTCCGGGACGCGCTGGAGTTCGGCCCCACCGCGCCGAAGCGGCCCTATCGCCGGCCCCTCGACCGTTTGATCCCCGATCCGGACATCCCCGGCGACGGCTGCCTCAACCTCAACGTCTGGACCCCCGAAGGAGCCGACGGCCTGCCCGTCATGGTGTGGATCCACGGTGGGTCACTGCGCAACGGCTCCTCCAGCGTGCCGGTCTACGACGGCCGTGCCTTCGCCCGCGACGGGATCGTGCTGGTTTCCATCAACTACCGGCTCGGCGTCGAGGGCTTCGCGGTCTTCCCCGACGCCCCCGCCAACCGCGGCTTGCTGGATCAACTCGCCGCACTTCGCTGGGTGCGAGACAACATCGCGGCCTTCGGCGGCGACCCGGGCAACGTCACCGTGTTCGGCGAGTCCGCGGGAGCGATCAGCATCGGGGCGTTGCTGACCAGCCCCCGTTCGGCCGGCCTGTTCCGCCGTGCCGTACTGCAGAGCGGCCCGCCACATGCCGTACCGTCCGAGGCCGGGGCCAGGATCACCCGGGTCATCGCCAGAGGTCTCGGCATCGCTCCGACCGCCGCCGCCTTCGCGGCCGTGGACCGCGAACGGCTGCTCACCGCGCAGGCCGAGGCGACGGCCAAGGGGAACCCGATCAGCGGCGGTGCGGGGTTCGAGATCGTCCTGGACGGCGACGTCGTCCCCGCGCACCCGATGGACGCGCTGAAGGCGGGCGTCGCACGCGACGTCGACCTGCTGCTGGGCGCCAACACCGAGGAGTACCGGCTGTGGTTCGTACCCACGGGGGTGGTCGACCGCATCGGCGGTCTCACCCTGCGGCTCGCCATGGCCAAGTTCAAGATCAAAGGTTCGCTGGCCAGGCTCTACCGGGCGAACCGGCCAGACGCCCGGCCCGGTGAGATCCTCGGTGCTCTCGCCACCGACCTGTTGCTCCGCGTGCCGCTGAACCGGCTGGCCGACGCACGCGCAGGAGGTGGCAACACCTACATGTACGAGTTCGGCTGGCGCTCGCCGGTGGACGGGCTCGGCGCCTGCCACGCGCTGGAGATCGGGTTCGTCTTCGACACGCTGCGCACCTCGGCACAGCTGGCCCTGGCGGGACCCGAAGCCCCCCAGGAACTGGCCGACGCCATGCACCGAGCCTGGATCGCCTTCGCCGTCTCCGGCGATCCAGGCTGGCCCGTCTGGGACGGGACCCGTCCGGTGATGTTGTTCGATCATCCGGGCCCTGACCTCGTCCGCGCGCCGCGTGACGACGAACTACGCCTCTGGCGCTGAACAGGGCGAGGCCGCGGGGGGCCGGGTCAGAGCGCCGGGCCCGGTACCTGCAGCGCCGGCTGGTTGCGGCGGACGTCGGACCAGGTCCGGGTGTCGGCGCAGATGCGACATCCGGCGCCGAAGAACTCGCCGCGCGCCTCCTCGTCGCCCATGAGCTGGAAGCGGAACCACGCCGTCGTCGGGCCGGCGAAGGGACCGGGGGCGCCCACCACGGTGAAATGGTCGGCCCCCCTGACCTCGCCGTAGATCGCCGGGATGTGGTCGGCGTCGTTGTAGAAGGCCTTGACGAGAGCCGGCCACACGACGATGTCGTACTGCCCGGCCAGGATGAACATCGGGCCGTGCACCGTGTCGACGTCGGCCAGCGGTCCGGGCTGGATCGGGATGATGGTGTCCACCCGGGGATCCGCGCCGACGACGATGGCGGCCGCACCGCCCTGTGAATGGCCGGACGCGCCGATGCGGTCCAGGTCGACGTGGCCGTAGAAGATGCTGCCGGGGTCGGCGTTCCGTTGAGCCAGCAGGTCGATGCCCGCCCGCATCGAGATGCCCAGGTTGGACTGCGGTGTGTTCGCCGCCGCCACGATGAAGCCGTGGCTGGCCCAGTGGAGCAGCAGGTCACGGTAGACCACGGGGAAGGCGAACGTACCGTTGCCCCAAATGATCACTGGATGACGTCGAGGGCTCTGCGCGATGTCTCGCGGGTAGTACAGAGTGGTCACCAGCCCCACGTCCACGGCCGTGGCGTAGGGGCCCGCGGCGCTCCACTTCCTATCGACGGAGGGGAAGCCGGTGTCGGCGCCGGCCGCGTGCGGGGCGGCGGTGAGGGCGAGGACGAGTGCGATCAGGGGGACGAACAGCCTTCGGAGCATGGGGGGTTCTCCTGACAGGGGGACGCCGAGAGGTGAATCCCGTGTTACGCCGGATTCACTTCTCGTTTGATTGCACATCCTGAACGGGGGAACGCCCGCCGTCTCTCCGCACTCGCGGCAATGATTGACGTCGTGGTTTGTGCAATGTGACGATCCGTGGATGCTCGCCCTTCACGCCCGCATGGCTCCACGTGTCAGGGAGCTCACCGCGGCGGTGGTCGCACGGTGTGAATCCGAGGTGCCCTTCTACCGGCAGTTGCCCAAGGACCTCCTCGACGAAGAGGTCAGCCGGTCGGTCGCGGCTGTCCTCAGGCTGTTACTACGGGCGCTGCGGGAGGGCCGCGCCCTCGGCCCCGGCGACCTGACCGAGCTCATCGAATGGTCCGCGCGGCGCGCCGAGGAGGGCGTCCCGCTGGAGGCGGCGCTCACCGCGTACCTCGTCGGCGCCGAAGTCTGGTGGCGGGCCCTGGCGGAGACCGCCGACCGTGCGGAGCTGGCCGAGGCGGGCCTGAGCCTGCTCGGCTGCTTGGGCTCGGCCATGCCCGCGGTCGCCATCGCTCACGTACAGGCACAGGACGACATGCGCAGCGACGACGGGAAAGTACGGCGGGCGCTGATCACGGCATTGCTGACCGGGCAGCCGCACGAGGCCCTGGCGGAGGCGGCGCGGGTCACGGTCGCGCCCGCCTACGAGGTCATGGAGATCCGGTTCGCCGAGGACCCGCCGGCCGACCGCCGCACCGTCAGGCTCACGCAGTCGGCCCTTGACGCCCACACGGGAACGCCCGTGCTCACCATGCTGGACCACACCGGGGGCTTCGCGCTGTTGCCGGCGACGCTCGACCTGCCGGCCCTGGTCGCCAGGATCGCCGAGGCCACCGGCCAGCCCGTCGTGGCGGTCACGGCCCGGGCCGCGGAGCCGGACCTCATTCCCGGGGCCGCCGAAGAGGTGCGCGGGGTGATGAAGATCGTCCAGCGCCTCGGCCGACCGGCCGGCCTCTACCGATTCGACGACGTCCTGCTCGAATACCAGCTGGCCCGGCCCGGCAGCGGCCTCGCCCGGCTCGCCGCCAAGCTCGACACGCTGGACGATCACCCCCACCTGGTCGAGACCCTGCGCGCCTTCGTCAACCGCGGCCACAACCGAAGCCGCACCGCTCAGGACCTGCACATCCACCGCAACACCCTCGACTACCGGCTACGCAGGATCACCGCTCTGACCGGCCTGGACTTCACGATCCCCGCCCAAGCCCGCCTTCTGGAAGCCGCCCTCACCGCCAGAGACCTCACCTGACGCGTCACGCCGTCCGGCTGCGGGCGAACAGCGGGCAGTGGCGAGTCGCCTCTCCGAGAGGGGGTTTCATGAGGTTGCCGTCGCGTGAGTCGGCCCCCCCCGGGGCGGGGGCGGGGCGGCACCCGCCGGCGCCGCGGGGCGGGTCAGTGGGGGGGGGGGGGTGGGGGGGTGTGGGGCGGGTGGGCGGGGCGAGGTAG
>NZ_JBEXGU010000169.1:0-19808 GCF_040607515.1 Streptosporangium sp. NPDC005286
GGGTCGTCGGTCATCGCCGGTCGCGGTGGCCCTCACTGTCTGCCGGGGGCGGAGCCACGACGAGCACTACTTCCGCAATCCGGGAGCGGTGACCAGCGATCCCGCCCGGCAGGCCGCCGACCACCATGACCAGGCAGGCGGCGTCCAGTGTGGCGGCCTCGTCGATCGCCCTGCGGTTGTCGTCCAGGGCCTGCGGATCGCCGGAGGTGAGGAAACCGCCGCGGCAGAGCGACGAGACCCGCAGCCCGGCGTCCGCGACGAGTTCGACGGTCTCCTTCAGGCCCTGCGCGGCGACGTCCTGCCGCCACAGGCCGATGGCCTCGACACCGTGCCGCACGCACCCGTCGACGGCCTCGGCCACCGACCACCGCTTCGTGGTCCACTGGTTCAGCGAGAGACGGCTCTTCGCCCGCGCCCTCACAGGCCGTTCACCGCCAGCAGGGAGCGCATCCGGAAGACCGCCAGCTCGGGGTCGGCCAGCAGCCCGGCCCTGTCGGCCAGGCGGAACACCTCGGCCAGGTGGGGCAGGGAACGGGCCGCCTGGGCGCCGTTGACCATGCTGAAGGCGTCCTGGTGGCCGTTGAGCCAGGCCAGGAAGACGATGCCCGTCTTGTAGTTGTACGTGGGGGCCTCGAAGATCTTCCGCGAGAGCGGGACCGTGGGGTCCATGATCGCGTCGTACCGTCCGAGGTCGCCCGCGTCGAGCGCCTGCAGGGCCGAGGCGGCGGCGGGGGCGATCGCGTCGAAGATGCCCAGCAGCGCGTGGCTGCCCGACCTGATCAGCGAGGGGTAGTTGAAGTCGTCGCCGGTGTAGAGCCTGACGCCTTCGGGCAGCGCCTCGCGCAGCCCGATCTCGTGCTCGGCGTCCAGCAGTGAGACCTTGACCCCGTCCACCCTCGCCGCGTGGTCGTGGATCAGCGACAGGAACGACGCGGTGGCCTCGGCCACGTCCCGCGAGCCCCAGTAGCCCGCCAGCAGCGGGTCGAACATCTCGCCCAGCCAGTGCAGGATCACCGGGCGATCGGTCTGGGAGAGCAGCTCGCCGTAGACCCGGTGGTAGTCCTCCGGGCCCCGCGCGATCGCGGCCAGTTGCCGGCTCGCCATCACGATGACCCCGGCGCCCGCGTCCCGCACGGTCTCGATCTGCTCGCCGTAGGCCGCCACGACCTCCCGCAGGGTCCGGGCGTCCGGCGCCTGGTCGGTGCCCGCGCCACAGGCCACCAGCGTCGCCGGGTCGCCGAAGGCCTTCGCCTCGGTGGCGCTGCGCCGGATCAGCTCGCGGGTGGCCGCCCAGTCAAGGCCCATGTTGCGCTGCGCGGTGTCCATGGCGTCGGCGACCCGCAGCCCGTGGGACCACAGGTGGTGGCGGAAGCGCAGGGTGGCCTCCCAGTCGACGGCGGCCCGGGAGCCCGGGGTGTTGTCGCCGAGCGGGTCGGCGACCACGTGGGCGGCGGCGTAGACGGTGCGGCTCCGGGCGGGCCCCTCGGGCCTGGCCCAGGTGACCGGCTCGCGCAGGACGTGCTCCCCGCCCGGGAGTGCGATCCTCATCACGGCTCCACCGGCAGGCGGCGGCCCTCTGCGGAGGAGCGCAGGCCCAGCTCGGCGAGGCGGACACCGCGCGCGCCGGAGGCGAAGTCGTAGGGGAACGGCGCGTCCTCGACCACGTGGCGGACGAACCGTTCCCACTGGATCTTGAACCCGTTGTCGAACTCCTCGTTGTCGGGTACCTCCTGCCAGCCGTCCCTGAAGCGGGCGCCCGCGGGCAGGTCGGGGTTCCAGACCGGCTTGGGAGTGGCGGCACGGTGCTGGACGCGGCAGTCGCGCAGGCCCGCGACGGCACTGCCGTGCGTGCCGTCCACCTGGAACTCCACCAGTTCGTCGCGGTTCACCCTGACGTTCCAGGAGGAGTTGATCTGCGCGATGACCCCGCCCTCCAGTTCGAACACCCCGTAGGCGGCGTCGTCGGCGGTGGCCCGGTAGGTCTCGCCCCGCTCGTCCACCCGCTCGGGGATGTGGGTGACGGCCTGGGCGTAGACCGAGGTGATCCGGCCGAACAGGTTCTCCAGCACGTACGCCCAGTGCGGGAACATGTCGAGGACGATGCCGCCGCCGTCCTCGACGCGGTAGTTCCACGACGGGCGCTGGGCGGCCTGCCAGTCGCCCTCGAACACCCAGTAGCCGAACTCGCCGCGGACCGAGAGGACGCGGCCGAAGAAGCCGCCGTCGATCAGGCGCCTGAGCTTGAGCAGGCCCGGCAGGAAGAGCTTGTCCTGCACGACGCCGTTCTTCACGCCCCTGGCGGTCGCGGCCTCGGCCAGTGCCAGCGCGTCCTGGGACGTCTCGGCCGTCGGTTTCTCCGCGTAGACGTGCTTGCCCGCCTCGATCGCCTTGAGCACGGACTTCACCCGGGCCTGGGTGACCTGAGAGTCGAAGTAGATCAGATTGTCGTCGTCGGCGAGGGCGGTGTCGAGGTCCGTGGTCCAGCCGGCGATGCCGTGCTCCGCCGAGAGTCTCTGGAGCTTCTCGGCGGACCGGCCGACCAGGACCGGCCTGAGCAGGACCTGGCCGCCGTCCGACAGTGTCACACCGCCCTGCTCGTTGATCGCCAGGACCGATCGGACCAGGTGCTGGCGGTAGCCCATGCGACCGGTGACACCGTTCATCACGACGCCGATGCTTTGCGGGGACATCTTCTCCGACCTCCTATGGAAAGCGCTTTCCATTCCACGGTACGACAGTCGCCGCACCTGCTGCAAGCGCCTGCCAGGGGAGGAGGGGGGCGATGTGCGCGTCCGGGGGAGCCGGTGACCCGGGGGCTGTCCCGGAAGGAAATTCGCTGGTTACCGGAATTTCACCGCGTGTTCGCACGGGAAGGCGGGGTGTCAGAATCACCGTAATTCACATTATCGCAGATCAAGCGTATCTGACCATGGATTGATGCAGTATCCGACCAAGTGCATCCTGACTCGTCGTCAAACCATGACATTTGCGTATTTGTCATGACTTGAGACGTTCCGTCTGTCCTCCTCTCGCGGTGCCCAGACCCCCCGACTGGCCGAGGTGGAGCGACAGAAGGGGCCACTCGTGAAACGAGTCGTCACCGCAGCTTCCGCTGCCCTCACGGCAATTCTCGTCACCTTTTCCCTGACAACCGGAACGGCTTCGGCGACCCCGCCGAACATCCCTTCGGCGGCCACCGCCGCCAGCAGGCTCGCGACGCTCACCGTCGCCGCGGAAACCAACCAGTCCTCCTATGACCGGTCGTTGTTCAACCACTGGATAACGATCAGCGGCACCTGCAACACCCGGGAGACGGTGCTCAAGAGGGACGGCGTCGGAGTGGTCGTCAACTCCAGCTGCGCAGCCACCTCCGGCAGCTGGTACTCCCCGTTCGACGGCGCGACCTGGACCGCCGCCGGCGACGTCGACATCGACCACATGGTGCCGCTCGCCGAGGCCTGGCGCTCCGGCGCCTACGCCTGGACCAGCGCGCAGCGGCAGTCCTACGCCAACGACCTCGGCGGGCCCGAGCTGTGGGCGGTGACCGACAACGTCAACCAGGCCAAGGGCGACCAGGACCCCTCGACGTGGCAGCCGCCGCTGAGCTCGTTCAGGTGCACCTACGCCAGGGCGTGGATCCAGGTGAAGTACTACTGGAAGCTGACGCTGCAGAGCTCGGAGAAGAGCGCCCTGCAGAGCATGCTCGCGACCTGCTGAGCGTTCGGTCATCCCCTGTGCGGGGCCCGGCCCCGCACAGGGGATGACGTCGTTCCAGTGATCTACTTTGTAAAGGGCGTCGGCCGGTTCATCAGGCCTGGCCCTTGAGCTCCAGGCGGATCAGGGCCTTGGCGATCGGATGGGCGGTCAGCCCGATCTGCCACTCACGGGCGCCCAGCTCGCGCAGCCGGGCGGTGACGGTCTCGTCGTCGATGACGGCCGGCGGTTCCCAGGTCAGGCGGCGCACGGCGTCGGGCTGGATCAGGTTCTCCGCGGGCATGTGGTGCTCGTCGGCGAGCGCGGCGACCACGGTCCTGGCCGCGGCCAGCCGCCGGGCGGCCACCGGATCGCGGTCCATCCATCGGTTGGCCGGTGGGGGCCCGTCGCCGGGGGTGCTGGGCTGCGGCAACTCCGAGTCGGGCAGCGAGCGGGCGGTGCCGATCGCGGCCAGCCAGTCGCGCAGGTGCCGCCGGGCACTGCGGCCGGTGAAGGGAGGGATCTCGGTGAGCGCCTTGGTGGTGCGGGGCAGTTCCAGGGCGGCGGTGACGATCGCCGAGTCGGGCAGGACACGGCCGGGAGCGACGTCGGACTCGCGGGCGAGCCCGTCGCGGAGCGTCCACAGCTCCCGTACCACCGCCAGCCCGCGCAGCGAGCGGACCTTGTGGATTCCGGAGGTGCGCCGCCACGGGTCGGAGCGCGGGGCGGGCGCCTTGTGCGCGAGCACGGAGGCGAACTCCTCCTGCGCCCACGCCAGCTTGCCGCTGGACTTCAGCTCCTCGTGCAGGACGTCGCGGAGCTCGATCAGGACCTCGACGTCGAGCGCGGCGTAGCGCAGCCAGTCCTCGGGGAGCGGGCGGGTCGACCAGTCGGCGGCCGAGTGCCCCTTCTCCAGCCTGAAACCGAGGACGTTCTCCACCATCAGCCCAAGACCGACCCGCTCGTAGCCGAGCAGCCGGCCGGCCAGCTCGGTGTCGAACAGTTCTCGCGGGTGGAAGCCCACCTCAGCGAGGCACGGCAGGTCCTGGGAGGCGGCGTGGAGCACCACCTCCGCGTCGGCCAGCGCCGCGTCGAGCTCGGACAGGTCGGGGCAGCGGATGGGATCGATCAGGGCGCTGCCCGCGCCGGCGCGGCGCAGCTGTACCAGGTAGGCGCGGCCGCTGTAGCGGTAGCCCGAGGCGCGTTCGGCGTCGACGGCGACGGGGCCGGTGCCCTCGGCGAAGGCGCGCACCACGCGCGCGAGGGAGGCGGAGTCCTCGATGACGGGTGGGATTCCCTCACGAGGCTCCAGCAGTGGAATTACGGTCGTCTCATCGGTCACGTTCTGAAGGGCTCCGGATCCTCGCGACGGCGCGGCGGCAGCGCCGCCACGTCGGGTGGCAGGGGTGGTATGCCCGCGGCAAGGCACATCAGATCGCACCAGGCGGCGACATGGCCGGAGAGGTCTTCCTGCAGCGGTGACCAGGACGCACGCAGTTCCAGCTCGGTGGTCACCGGGTCTTCGGCCTTGTTGCCGAAGCCCTCGGAGACCGCTCTGGTGACGGTGCCTCCGGCGGCGGCGTAGCCGGCGCCGTGCGCGTCGAGTGACTCGGTGAGCCAGCTCCACGCGACGGGGCCGAGCAGCGGGTCTTCGGTGATCTCCGGCTCCATGTCGGCCCGCACGTAGGCGACGAGCCGGAACTGGCCGTCCCAGCCGCGCTGGCCGTCCGGGTCGAAGAGCATGATGAGGCGGCCGACCGCGAGCTCGTCGTCGTCGCGGTACACCGACGCGCCGATCGCGGCCGAGTAGGGGGCCAGGCGCTGCGGCGCCGGAATGTCCTCCAGCTCGATCTCGGGTCTGACCTCCGCGGGGTGCATGCTCGCCACCGCGCGCCTGAAGGCGGCGGGAGCGGGCGGCGCGTCACCGACGGTCATATCGGAAGCGTAGGTCGAAACTGATCGCATGGGGACCACTGGGATATGTGTAGGAGCCATTGGAACCGATCAAGACGCTGCCGACGGCCTGTGGAGGGCGGGGGTGACCTCGCCGTGGGAGACTTCGGGGAGGAACGGGTGACCGCGCTCGGCGCCGGTCCGTTCCGGGCGTTCAGGCCGACCGTGATCGACGGGGCGGGATTGTCGTTCGGGAATCCGCACGCGGGCGCAGGAGGCACGGTGCTCACCGCGACGTTCGGGTGAACTCCACATGGTGGACATCGCACGGGCCTTTCGTCGGGTCGTGGTCCGACGTTGGCACGTCGCGCCGACATTTCCGCGCAGCGTGCTCGGCGTGTCCCCAAAGTGGTGCAGGAATCGATGCCGCGCGGTGACTTGGCGAACATTTGGGCCAGCCGGGGGCCGGTCCAGGATCACCGATGGGAGGAACTGTACCCGGAAACATGATCGCTTCGTGCCGTGCGGCGCCATCCGGCTGGTGTCAACATCGGATTTCAGCGGACGAAGCTCTCGAAACCGGTAAGACAGTATCGTTGTCATCACTTGACGGCGCCAGGGTGGTGTGAGGTGCAATCTCATTGAATAACTGGTGATTTCGGGCTGATCTCGCCGGTCAGCGACCGTGGTGAGCCGACCGGTCACCGGGCATGGCACCCTGGTGGGGTGACTTCCGAGCCCGCCGACTCCGCTTTCCTGCGCGCCTGCCGCCGCCGGCCCGTATCCCACACACCGGTGTGGTTCATGCGCCAGGCAGGTCGCTCGCTGCCCGAGTACCGGGCGCTCCGCGAGGGGGTGCCGATGCTCACGGCCTGCGCCACCCCCGACCTGGTCGTGGAGATCACGATGCAGCCGGTCCGCCGCTACGGCGTGGACGCGGCCATCCTCTTCAGTGACATCGTCGTCCCGCTCAGGGCGATCGGCGTCGACCTCGACATCAAGCCCGGCATCGGCCCGGTGGTGGCCGCGCCGATCAGGGATGCCAGGGCGGCCGAGGCGCTGCGCCCGATCGAGCCGGACGACGTCTCCTACATCACCGAGGCGGTCCAGGCGCTGACGAAGGAGCTGGGCGCGACCCCGCTCATCGGTTTCGCGGGAGCCCCCTTCACCCTGGCCTCCTACCTCATCGAGGGCGGCCCTTCCAAGAACCACGACCACACCAAGGCCATGATGTACGGCGAGCCGGGCCTCTGGCACGCCCTCATGGATCGGCTGACCGGGATCACCCTGGGGTTCCTGCGCGTGCAGCTCGCCGCGGGAGCCTCCGCCGTCCAGCTCTTCGACTCCTGGGTCGGCGCGGTGTCGCCCGACGACTACCGCGAGTTCGTCCTCCCCTACACCAGCCGGATCTTTGACGGCCTGGCCGGTCTGGACGTGCCGCGCATCCACTTCGGCGTCGGCACCGGAGAGCTGCTCGGCCTGCTCGGCGAGGCGGGGGCCGACGTGGTGGGCGTCGACTGGCGAGTCCCGCTCGACGAGGCCGCCCGGAGGGTCGGCCCAGGCAAGGCGCTGCAGGGCAATCTGGACCCGGCGATCCTGCTCGCCCCCTGGGAGGTCGTGGAGCGCCGCGCGGGCGACATTCTCACCCGCGCGGCCAAGGCCGAGGGACACGTGTTCAACCTGGGGCACGGCGTGTTGCCCAACACCGACCCCGACCAGCTGGCCCGCCTCACCGACTTCGTCCACGAGGCCTCCGCCCGCTGACCGTCCCCGGCGCCGGTGCACCGTCACCACTCGCCCGGGACTAGGGACGCTCGTACGGCACCGGCCCGTCCGCTCTCTCGGGTTCGTCCTCTCCCCGAGGATCACTCGCGGGGAGAGGCTCCTCGTCGGGATCGGGCTCCGGGTCCTCGGAGCCCGCAGGGAGTGGCCGCTCCCCGTTCCTCCTGCGGCGGAGCAGGAAGGCGGTCAGCAGCCAGGCCGGGACGATCACGATCAGCCAGGGAAGCAGCACGCCCAGGAGCGTCAGGCCGTGCTTGACGGCGACGACGAAAGCCTTCCAGCCCGTCCGCAGGCCGCCGAGGAAGCCGGCGGGCTCGTCGTCCTCCTTCTTCTGCACCACGGCCGCCGGGCCGACCAGGTTCAGCGTCAGCGTCGCCGCACTGGTCTGCGAGGCGAGGGTCTTCTGCCTGGCCTGCAGGGACTCCAGCTCGCTCTCGCGGTTGGAGACCTCCCGCTCCACCTTGAGCACCTCACCGATGGTGTTGGCCCGCTTCAGCAGCGTGCGCAGGGAGTCGAGCGCGGCCTTGGCCGACTTCAGGCGGCTCTCCACGTCGGCCACCTGCTCGGTGACGTCCTCGGTGTTCTGCCGGAGCGACTCGCGCGTGCCCAGCTCCTTGCCCAGGCGGTCGAGCGTGCCCGGATAGTTTCCCGGCGGGATCTTGAAGACCAGTGTCGCGGAGCCCTCGCCGTCGGAGTGGGCGTCGGAGTTCTCCATGGCCAGGTAGCCGCCCGCGGTGGTGACGATCTGCCGGGCCCGGTCGGCCGCCGCGGTGACCTCCTTCGCCCTGATCGTCATCTCCGCGGTGTAGACGATCGCCCGGTCCTGCGGGACGATCCTCACCTGGCCGGTCTGCGGGGAGCCGCCGCCCTCGGCCTTCGCCGCGCTCTGCGGAACCGCCTCGTTGGCCTGGCTGCTCGCCTGCATGTCGGCCGCGGGTGCCGCCGCTCCTTCGTAGGACGTGGACTGCAAAGAACCCCCGCCGCAGGCGGACACCAACAGCGTCAGGCCCGTCAAGAAGACCGCCAGGCGCGGGCCGTACCGGAATCTGCTCATGAATCTCATGACGGCGGGTGCGGTGGCGGAGTTCGGTGCGGGGCAGTCACGATGGCGTCACGTTCTGCGCGCCGTCGGGTCACGGGGATGGTGGGGCGCCGAGGTGGGAGACGGGACCGGGAGAGTGGACCGGTACGGTCAGGAGTCATGGAAGGCAACCGGAGGCATGTGGTGGTCGTCGGCGGCGGGATCGCCGGACTGGCCGCCGCGTGGCATCTGCGTCAGGGCGGCGAGAACCTGCGGGTGACCGTCCTCGAAGGCGCCCCGCGGATCGGGGGCAAGCTGCACGCCACCGAGGTGGCGGGCGTCGCGATGGACGCGGGGGCCGAGGCGATGCTCGCCCGGCGGCCCGAGGGCAAGGAACTGGCCAGGATGGTCGGGCTGGGCGAGGAGTTGCGGCTCCCCGGCACCACCCAGGCGGCCATCCTGACCCGGGGCGCGCTGCGGCCCATGCCCAAGGGGCACGTCATGGGCGTGCCGTCCGACCCTCTCGCGCTGGCGAGGTCGGGGATCCTTTCCCCCGGGGGGCTGGCCAGGGTGGCGCTGGATCGGATCCTCCCGGCGACGCGGGTCACCACCGACGTGTCGGTGGCGGCCTACATCCGGGCCAGGATGGGCAGCGAGGTGGTCGACCGGCTCGTCGAGCCGCTGCTCGGCGGTGTCTACGCGGGCAGGACCGAGCGGCTCTCGCTGGACGCGACCATGCCGGGGATCGCCATCGCGGCCAGGACCGAGCGGTCGCTGCTCGCCGCGGCCGGGGAGATCGCCGCGGACGCCCCGAAGGACGCGGGGCCGGTCTTCACCACCCTGAGCCGGGGGATGGGCAGCCTCCCCGAGGCCGTCGCCGCCGCCTCCGGGGCCGAGATCAGGACCGGCGTCATGGTCAGGGAGCTGCGGCGGACCGAGGGCGGCTGGAAGCTGGTGGCCGGACCCGCCAGGGAGCCGGAGACGATCGAGGCCGACGCGGTGATCATCGCCGTTCCCGCTCCGGCGGCGAGCCGGCTGCTCGCGGAGGAGGTGCCCCAGGCCGCCGCGGAGCTGGCCAGGATCGAGTACGCCAGCATGGCCGTCGTCACCCTCGCCTACCCGCGGAAGGCGTTTCCCCGGCCGCCGTCCGGCAGCGGCTACCTGGTTCCGGCCGTCGACGGGCGCCCGATCAAGGCCGCCACGTTCAGTTCGGTCAAGTGGCCGCATCTGGCGGAGACCGATCCCAACCTGGTCCTGCTGCGCTGCTCGATCGGCAGGCTCGGCGAGGAGGCGGTGCTCCAGCGCGACGACGCGGAGCTGGTCGCGCTGGCGATGGCCGAGATGGTCGAGGTCATGGGCGTGCGCGGGCTGCCCCGCGACTCGCGGGTGACCCGCTGGGGCGGTGCCCTGCCACAGTACGAGGTGGGTCACCTCGACCGGGTGGCGCGCATCCGGGCGGCCGCCGCCGTTTCGCCGGGGCTGGCGCTGTGCGGCGCCGCCTACGACGGCCTTGGCATCCCCGCCTGCGTCTCCACGGCCCGCACCGCGGCAGCCCGGATTCTCGACCACCTGGACCCCACGGGAGAATGGCAGGACAGAACCGATTTGCTGACGAAGGGGTGAGGACGACGGACGGGAACCCGCGGCCCAAGGCACGAGACCTGAACCAGGTGATCCGCTACACGATGTGGTCGGTCTTCAAACTGAGCGAGCGCTGCCCGGGGCACCGTGAGGGCATGGCCGCCGAGGTCGAGGAGCTCTTGGCCCAGATGGAGCGCAAGGACGTGGTCACCCGCGGCCTGTACGACGTGGCGGGCTTCCGCGCCGACGCCGACTTCATGTTCTGGTGGCACGCTCCGACCTCCGAGGACCTGCAGGAGACCTACTCCCGCTTCCGCCGTACCGGCCTGGGGCGGCTGTCCGAGCCGGTCTGGTCGGCCATGGCGCTGCACCGTCCGGCCGAGTTCAACAAGTCGCACATCCCGGCCTTCCTGGCCGAGGAGGAGCCTCGTGCGTACGTGAGCGTCTACCCGTTCGTGCGCTCCCTGGAGTGGTACCTGCTGGACGACGCGGACCGCCGCCGGATGCTCGCCGAGCACGGCAGGATGGCTCGCGACTACCCGGACGTGCGTGCCAACACGGTGGCGTGCTTCTCGCTGAACGACTACGAGTGGATGCTGGCGTTCGAGGCCGACGAACTGCACCGCATCGTCGACCTGATGCGCACCCTGCGCGGCGCGGAGGCGCGGCGGCACACCCGGGTGGAGATCCCCTTCTACACCGGTGTCCGCAAGCCGCCCAGCGAGCTGATCGCCGCGCTGCCGTAGCCTCCGGGGGTTCCGTCGCCGTGGAGTCCGGTCGGCGGCGGGACTCCTGCTCCGTGAGGTGAAGGGCGTGTCTCCTGTGGCGGCCCGCCGAAAATAATCCCGCGTAGGCCTCTTTGCCATCCCTTGCCTTTGTCATACTCGTGGAAAATCACCTGTCTATGTGAGGCCAAGGGTGAAAAGGGGCGAAGGTCTGGCACGGTCCAGGCGGCGTACTCGGGGACGTCGGAGAAAGAAGTCTCGCTCACGGCTCCTTGAGGTCTCGGTGGGCGCCGCCGCGCTGGTGGTGGGGGCGTTCGCGGTGAGCGGGGTGTGGTCTTCCGGGGAGACGGCTCCGGGGAGCGAGGCGGCTCGGGTGCCGGCCTCCGGCGGTCCGCCCGCCGCGGCGCCGCAGGGGGACCCCGTGGCGGGCGCGGTGGTGGCCGCCGAGCTGGACGGGAAGAGCAAGGGGGGCGCCGAGGAGGACGCGAAGTCCGCCAAGGCGGAGAAGAAGCGCCAGAAGGACAGTGAGGCCGAGGCGTCGGGGCCTTCCAAGCACACCGACAAGAAGGCGTTGGCCTACTTCGAGAGCCGCAAGGTGACCAAGCGGGTCAGGGATATCCGAATGGTCGGTGGCTATCTACGGATATATACGGACCTGCCGGAATCGGCGGACAACTCGAAGCAGGCGATCAAGCTGTGCGAGGCGGGCGTCGACTATCTCGTCGGAGAGCTCGGCATGCCCAGCCCCGTGGTCTTCGTCCAGGCCGAGTTCGGAGAGAACGGCAACCCGGTCCTGGCCAACGTCCTCGGCCCTGACGACCCCGACTGCCGCGTCACCTACCCCAAGCCGAAGCGCTAGTCCGCGCGGTGCCCGGGCCGGGTCACCCGGACCCTGGTCCTGCCGCAGATCGAACAGCGCTGGGTGATCACCCGGCCGATGGTCTCAACGATCTCCCACTTGTGGCGGAGATGCACGGGGGCTCCTTGGGCAGACACGCTACGGAGATCTGTGAATACTTTGCGTGAGGTCGCTCTGCCCCTTCCTGCGCCTCACTAACCTCCGGGATGGACCGATCTGGCTGTCTCCGCGCGTCGCGGACCGGCCGGGTCGCGACGCGGTGGCCTACTCGGCGGGCTCCAGCCTCAGTGAGACGGAGTTGATGCAGTAGCGGTCGTCGGTGGGCGTGCCGTAGCCCTCGCCGTGGAACACGTGGCCGAGATGTGAGTCGCAGGTCGCGCACCGGACCTCGACGCGGACCATGCCCATCGAGCGGTCCTCGATCAGCGTCACCGCGTCGGACTTCGACGGCTCGTAGAAGCTCGGCCAGCCGCAGTGGCTGTCGAATTTGGTGTCGGACCGGAACAGCTCGGTGCCGCAGGCCCGGCAGCTGTAGACGCCCACGGTCTTGGTGTCGACGTACTCCCCGGTGAAGGGGCGCTCGGTCCCGGCCTGGCGAAGCACGCGGAACTCCTCGGGAGAGAGCTGGACGCGCCATTCGGCGTCGCTCTTTACCACCTTGTCCATCACATCAGCCTATGCGGTCGCCGTGGCGTGTGGAGGGGCGAGGCCCGGGGTTGCCCCGTTCGGAAAAATCTTGACGGGCGAAGCATCCTTTGATGACCGTTTTGGCGTCTTTAAAAGTGTGGAGGGTGGTTCACCTTCCCGTTGAGGGGTGAGATCACCTGCCCGGTCGCCCACGTTCCGCGGGCCGGCCGGAATGCCGCCGTCCGGGTGGCGCGCCAGCGCCTGGGCCCGGTGGGCATGAGGCAGGTGATCATACGGTCCGCCCCGTCGAGTGCCCGGTCCCGCCGCCGTGGCGGCTCCGGGGCGGACCTGCCCTCCCGCCCGGTTTCCGGCCTGCTTCCGTAGGATTGCCTCCACGTGGCGAGCCGCCGCTCGCGATCCACCTCCGGCTCCTTTAGGACGAACTTCCTTGGTCGACCACAGTGACGATCCGCCCTCCGTCGACCCCCGCCCGGCTGGGCGCTCCTACATCGGGGTCAGCTGCAGCTTCGTCTGCCATGACGGCAAGGGCAGGGTTCTTTTGCACCTTCGGGGTCCCGGGGCGAGGGACAGCCGCGAGGTGTGGGACTCCGGCGCGGGAGAGCTGGCCTTCGGCGAGGACTTCGAGGCCTGCGTCCGGCGTGAGGTCTCCGAGGAGTTCGGCGCCACCGCCCTGGAGCTGGTCCAGGTGGGCGTGGCCAACGTCCGGCGGACCTCGGGCGAGGTGGCGACGCACTGGGTGTCGGTGCAGTTCGCGGTGCTCATCGACCCTTCGGAGGTCACCCTGGCGGAGCCGGACCGTATCGGGAACCTGACCTGGTTCGACGAGGGGGACGTCCCGGCGGAGCTCCACCCCGCCCTGCCGGGCCTGCTCGATCGGGTTGCCCCTCACCTCGGCTGGTCGGCCACCCGCGCCTGAACGGCGGCCCTGGGCTCAGGGGTCACGGGGGAGGCCCAGCGCGCGCTCGGCGATGATGTTGAGCTGGACCTCCGTGGTGCCGCCACCGATGGTGAAGGCGCGGGTGGCGAGGACCATGCGGTTCCAGTACGGCGAGTCCGGCGCGATGGACCAGCAGAACTCCGACACCGCCTGGGAGTGGCGCATCCCCAGCAGCTTGCGGACGCTGGAGGCGGTTGGATCGCGTCCGCCGCGCACCGTACGGCGGCGTCCGCGGCGAGCACCCCGGCCACCCCCACCGCCAGCGCGACCTCACCCTCCGGATCGACACCGGCCGTCTGAGCGGCCCCGTCGAGGGCACGGGCGGCGTCCCAGACAGCGGCGCGGGCTTGTTCGAGGGCGACGAGCATGGCCGCGCACCTGTGCTTCACCCCCTGGAACTGGCCGATCGGGCGTCCGAACTGCTCCCGTACCCGGGCGTACTCGGCGGCGGTGGACACCGCCCACGCCGCCACGCCGCAGGCCTCCGCCCCGAGCAGGACGGCGGCCAGGTCCGAGACGAGGCGGGAGGTCACGCCGCCCAGCACGCGCTCCTGGGGCACGGCCGTCACCGTCACCGCCGCCAGTGGCCGCGTCAGGTCGATGCCGTCGACCGCCTCGGCCGAGCAGTCGCCGGGGTCGAGCGCGGCCCACCGGCCGCCGGGAAGCGGGACCACGAACACCCCGGCATCCGCGGACCCGAGCACGGTCACGGCGGCCGGTCCGGTCGTGTCCGCCGCGCTCGTCGTGGCCGTACGGGCACCGCCGGGCAGGGCGATCGCGGCGGTCAGCGCGCCGTCCGCCAGTGCCCGCAGCAGGTCGTGCTGGGGGGGCGGCGCGGGCGATGACGGCCGAGGCCAGGACTGTGGGCAGGTGGGAACCCGGCGTGCAGTGCTCGCCGAGCGCCTCCAGGGCGACCACCAGCTCCCGCAGGCCGCCGCCCTGCCCTCCGTACGCCTCGGGCAGATGAAGCCCGAGCAGGCCCTGCGCGGCCAGCGCGGCGCGGAACGGCTCGTGGTCCATGCCGCGCGTCGCGATGTTCCGTCCGGCGAAGCCGTGGACGGAGACGGCCAGCGCCCGGTGCTCCTCGGTGATCGCGATTCCCATGCCCAGACTCTAGAACCATATTCTGTTTCCGGTAAAGGGCATGCCCGGCGGGGCTCACCGGTCAGATATGGATGATCGCGGCCTTCTCCCTGGTGTACTCCAGCACGGCGTCGTGCCCGTACCCGGAGTCCTTGACGCCGCCGAACGGCAGCCCCGGGGGCATCTGGCGGAAGGTGTTGACCCAGACGGTGCCGCTCTGCAGGTCGCGGACGAACCTGTGGGCGCGGCCGAGGTCGCGGGTCCACACGCCGGCGGCGAGCCCGTAGGGGGAGTCGTTGGAGATCGCCAGAGCCTCCTGTTCGGTGTCGAAGGGGATGGCCACGGCCACCGGACCGAAGATCTCTTCCTGGCAGACGCGCAGCGCGTTGTCGGAGGTGGTGAACAGGGTGGGGGCCACCCAGTAGCCGCCGGGCATGGACGGGACCACGTCGGCCCCCGTCTGGCCGCCGAACACCAGCTCGGCGCCCTCCTTCTCGGCGATCTCCAGGTAGGAGGCGACCCGCTCGTACTGCCCGGCCGAGACGATCGGGCCCATCGTGGTGGCCATGTCGAGCGGGTCGCCCAGCCGGACGTGCGAGGCGATGGCGGTGATCCGCCCGATCATCTCGTCCCAGACCGGCCGGTGGATCAGGATGCGGGACCCGGCCACGCAGACCTGTCCGGCGTTGCCGGTGTAGACCGAGTTGACGGTCACCCCCTGAGCGGCGGCGTCCAGGTCGGCGTCGGAGAACACGATGTTCGGTGACTTGCCGCCCAGCTCGAACGTCAGCGGTTTGAGGTGGTCGGCCGAGGCCCGGGTGATCGCCTGCCCGGTCTGGGTGGAGCCGGTGAGGCTGATCTTGTTGACCCCGCGGTGCCTGACCAGCGGGTCGCCGACGTCCTCACCGAGGCCGCTGACGATGTTGAGCACGCCGGGCGGGAGCACCTCGGCCAGCAGTTCGCCGAGGCGCAGCACCGAGGCGCAGGCCTGCTCGGCGGGCTTGACGATCACGGTGTTCCCCGCGGCCAGCGCGTAGGCCGCCTTGGCGGAGAACGTCGAGATGGGGGAGTTCCACGGGATGACGCAGAGCGCCACCCCGTACGGCTCGCGACGGGTGAGACCCAGGCTGTCCGGGCCGAGGATCACCGTCTCGCCCTTGACCGCGTCGAGCACCTGCCCTGCGGCGATCTGCCACAGGTGGGTCATGCCGGGCAGGTCCTTCTTCAGCGTGTCCCGCAGGATGCGCCCGTTGTCCCTGGTCTCGATCCTGGCCAGTTCCTCGGCGTGCCGGGCGAAGACCTCCGACACCCCGCGCAGGAAGTGCGCCCGGCCGAGTGCGGGCATGGCGGACCAGGAGGGGAAGGCCGTGCGCGCCGCCGCGACGGCGGCCTCCGCGTCGGCCCTGCCGCTCGCCGGGACTCGGGCCCAGACCTCGCCGGTGGCGGGGTTGACGGAGTCCAGCGTGCGGCCGTCGGCCGCGGCCACCAGGCGGCCGCCGATCAGATTGCGGTACTCGTCCACTCATCACTCCCGCGTCAGCCGTACCGGAAACTTGCCCAAGCGTACGCTTGCTTGACGTGGAAGTGGAAGCGGGCGGCGGCGGTCAGCCCTGGCGCCGCCGCGCGAGGGCGAACGACAGGTTCACGCTGATGATGCCGACCCACACGAGCACCAGGATGAACGCGAGGATCGAGTCGCCCAGGCCGGAGAAGGCCAGCCCGATCGTCGCGGGTATCCCGGTCGCCAGGGAGACGATCGCCAGCGCCAGCCGCTGCCCGGCGTCCAGGGAGGGACGGACCGCGGGGCTCTCCTTGCGGGCGCGGTCGGCGAGCCGGTCGTCCACCCGCTTGTCGATCTCCCGGTCCATCTTCTCCAGGAAACCCTCGACAAGGGAGTCTTCGTATTCCGGTCCGAGGTCCCGGCGGGCCTCGAGCGAGGCGCGCAATTCGTCACCGGAGGAGGATGATCGTTCCATGGTCGAGATATATCGTTTCCCTAGAGGTATGTCCACATGAATCATGGAACGCCGGGACCTCCGGCGCTAGCGGGTTCCGGCCTTCTCGTCTCGCCGGACATACCGCGTGAAGAGAAACCCCTCGTCCTCCAGCACGTGGGCCAGGCGCAGGGGGGTGAGCGAGGGAGGGCCGTCGAGGGCACGGGCGGCGTCCCCGCCGATCAGCAGCGGGCTCACCGTGAGACAGAGCTCGTCGACCAGGTCCGCGGCGGCCAGCTGGGCGTTGGTCTTCGGGCCGCCCTCGCAGAGCACCCGGCTCAGGCCGCGCTCGCGGAGCGCCTCCATCGCCAGCACCGGATCCACCCGCTCGCCCCCGGCCACGATCACCTCGGCACACCTGGCGGCCTCCTCGCGGCGCTCCCTGGGGGCGGCCCCGCAGGTGATGACGATGGTCCGGGCGTACGGTTCCGCCTCGGTGAACAGCGGGCCCGACAGGTCGAGGTCGAGCCCACGAGTGATCACCGCCACCGGCGGGGCGGCCGGGCGGCCCTCGCGCAGCCCCTGCCACGACGGCCTGGGCCGTGCCGGGCCGTACCCCTCGGCCCGCACGGTCGCCGCACCGGCCACGACGACGTCGGCCAGCCCGCGCAACGTCCAGAAGACCTGGCGGTCGCCCCTGCCGGACAGCCCGCCCGACAGTCCCTTCAGCCAGGTACCGCCGTCGGCGCTGGCGACCATGTTGATCCGCAGGCAGGGGCCGGCCGGGTAGGCGTAGGCGCGGACGAGGTCGACCTCGTCCGAAGTCTCGGGGTGAATGAGGCGCATTCTCCTACCTTCGCATGGAAACGACCTGTGAGTTCTCCCGGAGCGTTCGATACTGGATCTGAGGGCTGGGGTGACTCGGGGCGGCTCCCGGTACATGATTCGTTCCGGGAGACACGGGAGGGCTGTGTGGGGCTGGTCACGATCGTGACATGGTTGATCACCGCGATGGTCGGGATCTACCTGCTGTACCTGTGGCTCTCCGGGGGAGGGCTCCGCCAGCAGGCGACCAAGGTCACCCGCTTTCCCGCGCTGCTCATCTTCGCCCATCCGGCCCTGGCGGTGTCCGCCCTGGCCTGCTGGATCGTGTACGTACGCACCCTGGAGCCGGCCTTCGCCTGGCTGTCGTTCGGAGTCCTCGCGCTCTCCGCGCTGCTGGGCTTCACCATGTTCACCCGCTGGCTGGGCGGCGGACGCCACGCCCGCGGCGCCGAGCAGCGCTTCCCCATGGTCGCGGTCGTGCTGCACGGCGTGGCCGGCGTGGCGACGTTCGTGCTCGTCCTGCTCACCGCCGCGATCGCGTCAGGGGCCTGAAGGCCGCGAGCGGCCGGCCCTACGCCCGCTCGCAGTGCAGGATCTGCACCGAGCGGGCGGTCACCTCCACCGCGCTCTCGGCCGGCCAGGACTCCTGCGGAGGCGAGAGGAGCTCCGTCCCCTCGTCGGCGGTGTCCAGCACCCGCCGCCACCGCTTGCCGTACCTCGCCTCGGGGAGGGTGAAGATCATCTCCTCGTGGTGGGCGTTGATCAGGAGCAGGAACGAGTCGTCCGTGATCCGCTCGCCGCGGGTGCCCGGCTCGGTGATGGCGTCGCCGTTCAGGAAGACGGCCAGTGACTTGGCGTAGCCGGTGTGCCAGTCGCTCGCCGACATCTCCTCTCCCGACGGGGTGAGCCAGACGATGTCGCGGGTGCCGTCGTCGGCCTTGTGGCCGTGGAAGAAGCGGCGCCGCTGGAATACCGGGTGCTCGCGCCGCAGCTTGGAGAGGCTCCTGACGAAGTCGAGGAGGTCCGCCTCGCCGGAGGCCAGCGACCAGTCGACCCAGGAGATCTCGTTGTCCTGGCAGTAGGCGTTGTTGTTGCCGCCCTGGGTCCGGCCGAACTCGTCACCGGCCAGCAGCATCGGCACGCCCTGGGAGATGAACAGGGTGACCAGGAAGTTACGGCGCTGGCGCCTGCGCAGGCTCACGATCCCCGGGTCCTCCGTGGGGCCCTCGACCCCGCAGTTCCACGACCGGTTGTCGTCGGTGCCGTCGCGGTTGTTCTCCTTGTTGGCCTCGTTGTGCTTGCGGTCGTAGGAGACCAGGTCGGTCAGGGGGAACCCGTCGTGGCAGGTGACGAAGTTGATGGAGGCCACGGGGCGGCGCCCCGAGGTGGCGTAGAGGTCGGCGGAGCCGGTCAGCCGGGAGGCGAACTCGGGCAGCGCGGACCCGCTGCCGCGCCAGAAGTCGCGGACGCTGTCGCGGTACTTGCCGTTCCACTCCATCCAGAGCGGCGGGAAGTTGCCGACCTGGTAGCCGCCGGGCCCCACGTCCCACGGCTCGGCGATCAGTTTCACCTGGGAGATCACCGGGTCCTGCTGGATCAGGTCGAAGAAGGCGCTCAGCCGGTCGACGTCGTGCAGCTCGCGGGCGAGGGCGGAGGCCAGGTCGAACCTGAAGCCGTCCACGTGCATCTCCAGGACCCAGTAGCGCAGCGAGTCCATGATCAGCTGAAGGGCGTGCGGCGAGCGGACGTTGAGGGAGTTCCCGCAGCCGGTGTAGTCGAGGTAGTAGCGCCGGTCGCCGTCGTGCAGGCGGTAGTACGCCCTGTTGTCGATGCCGCGGAAGCTCAGCGTCGGCCCCATGTGGTCACCCTCGGCGGTGTGGTTGTAGACCACGTCGAGGATGACCTCGATCCCCGCCTCGTGCAGCGCCCGTACCATCGCCTTGAACTCCTGCACCTGCTCGCCGCGCTGGCCCGAGGCGGAGTAGGCGGCGTGCGGGGCCAGGTAGGCGATCGTGTTGTAGCCCCAGTAGTTGGTCAGGCCCCTGGCGACCATCGCGTGCTCGGGCACGTACTGGTGCACCGGCATCAGCTCCACCGCGGTGACACCCAGGCTCAGCAGGTGGTCGATGACCGCGGGGTGGCCCAGTCCCGCGTAGGTGCCGCGCTTTTCTGCGGGCACCGCGGGGTGGCGCATGGTGAGCCCGCGGACATGCGCCTCGTAGATCACGGTCTGGTGGTACGGGGTCCGGGGCGGCCTGTCGTTTCCCCACTCGAAGAACGGGTTGACCACCACGTTCTTCGGCATGAAGGGGGCGGTGTCGGTGTCGTTGCGGCTGCCGGGATCGGTGAACCGGTAGGAGAAGAGCGCCTCGTTCCACTTCAGGTCGCCCTCGACGGCCTTGGCGTAGGGATCGAGGAGCAGTTTGGAGGGGTTGCACCGGTCCCCCTGAGAGGGGTTGTAGGGACCGTGGACGCGGTAGCCGTACCGCTGTCCCGGCATGATCCCCGGGAGGTAGCCGTGCCAGACGAACCCGTCGACCTCGGTCAGCTCGACGCGTTCCTCGTGCCCGTCGTCCCCGAAAAGGCAGAGCTCGACGCGTTCGGCGGATTCGGAGAACAGGGAGAAGTTGGCGCCCACCCCGTCCCAGGTGCCGCCGAGCGGATAGGACTCTCCTGGCCAGACTTCACGCATGTGCCCCTATTCTCCTCTGGTCGGGCCCCCTTGTGCAGGGTGTTCTCGCCCTTGTCACCTTAAGGTGGCGTTGAGGAGATTTGTCCTAGTCTTTCGGTGCACCCTCCGTGACCATGCGTGTCCCGTGGGGCACGC
>NZ_JBEXGU010000170.1:0-19620 GCF_040607515.1 Streptosporangium sp. NPDC005286
CTCACAGGACACCGCCCAGGAGCCCCTGCCGCCGGTCGAGCAGCACAACCGATCACGTATCAGGCTCCAGCGCGGGCTCTGACCAGCCCTATTAGTCCTTTCCGGTTTACTTGGTCTGCCCCCCTTCCGGCTCCTCTCACCGACCGTGAGGACGAATATTGGACATAAGGGGGCATAAAGGAAGAGGGGAAGGTCGCCCGAACGCTTCGCCGTCCGGCGGCGATGTTTCTCCGGGAGGCAGCGACGGCGATTCTCCGGGAGGCACCGATGGCGATCGCGACGATCAACCCGGCCACGGGCGAGACCGTCAGGACGTTCGACCCGATCCGCGAGGAGGAGGTGGAACGGCGGGTGGCACTCGCCGCCTCCGCGTTCCACGACTACCGGACGGTCGACTTCAAGCAGCGGGCGGCCTGGATGCACGCCGCCGCCGGCCTGCTCCGGGCCGAGCAGGACCGGCTGGCACGGCTGGTGACCACCGAGATGGGCAAGACGCTGGCCGCCGCCCACTGCGAGGTGGACATGTGCGTGCGGGAGATGCGCTTCTTCGCCGACCACGCCGAGGAGTTCCTCGCGGACGAGTCGGCGGACGGGCCCGCCGTGGGCGCGCGGCAGGCGTACGTGCGCTACCAGCCGCTGGGCCCCGTCCTCGGGATCACCTCATGGGACTTCCCCCTCTGGCAGGTGGTCAGGTCTGCCGCGCCCGCCCTGATGGCGGGCAACGTCTGCCTGTTCAAGCACGCGCCGAACGTGCCGCAGACGGCGCTGCAGCTGGGCGGGCTGTTCGCCAGGGCCGGTTTTCCCGAGGGATGCGCGCAGGTCCTGCTGATCGAGCCCGAGCAGGTCGAGCCGTTGCTGCGCGATCGGCGCGTGGCGGCCGTCACCCTCACCGGGGCCGATCAGGAGGGGCGCCCGGTCGCCGCGATCGCGGGCTGGGAGATCAAGAAGACGGTCCTGGAGCTGGGCGGCTCCGACCCCTACGTCGTCATGCCCTCCGCCGACCTGGACGAGGCCGCCGCCGTCGGGGTCACCTCGCGGGTGTGCAACAACGGCCAGTCCTCCGTCGCGGCCAAGCGGTTCATCGTGCACGAGGAGGTCTACGACGACTTCGCCGGGCTGTTCGTGGCGCTGATGGAGTCGCTGCGGCTCGGCGACCCCGCGGACGAGGCGACGGACGTGGGACCGCTCGCCACCCGGCAGGGCCGCGACCACGTCGAGTCACAGGTCGCCAACGCCGCGGGGCTCGGCGCCCGGGTGCTCTGCGGGGGAGTGAGCCCGGATCGGCCCGGCTGGTTCTACGAACCGACCGTGATCACCGGCATCACCTCCGAGATGCGGGTGTTCCACGAGGAGGTCCGCGGCCCGGTGGCCGCGCTGTACCGGGTCGCGGACATCGACGAGGCGATCGCCCTGGCCAACGCGACCCCCTTCGGGCTCGCCGCCGCCGTCTGGAGCGGCGACGTGGCGGAGCAGGAACGCCTCGTCTCCGAGATCGAGGCCGGCATGGTGTACGTCAACGGGATGGTCTCCGCCTACCCGCAACTGCCGTTCGGCGGTGTCAAGAGCTCCGGGTACGGGCGCGGGCTGTCGGCGTACGGCATCCGTGAGTTCTGCGACGCCAAGACCGTCTGGATCGGCTGATCGCCCGCCGCGCCTCGGTGCGGGGCCTTCAGGCGGGCACCATCTGCCTGGCCGGGAGGCTGTCCACCGGGTTGAGCCGCCCGGCGGGCTCGATCTGCTCCATCAGCTCGTCCATGGCCTCCTGCAGGTGGCCCATGAGCCGCCACACGTCGGCCACCCGGTCCGGGCAGGACAGGATGCCGAAGTCGAGCGAGCCGTCGTAGGAGAAGCAGGTGATGTTGACCCCGCCGCTCACGTCGGTCAGCACGGACATGGGGTGGTAGGCGAGCACCCTGGCCCCGCACAGGTACAGCGGGAGCTGCGGTCCCGGCACGTTCGAGACGATCAGATTGATCGGCGGCAGCATGATCGAGGCCAGCCGGAACACCGTGGAGGTCGCCAGCGCGGTGACGGCCGCGGGCAGCATCGACGACAGCTCGCCCAGCCAGCCGGTGGGGGAGCCGGCGAACCGCCGCTTGGCGGTGTGCATCGTCCGCGCCATGACGCGCAGGCGCTCGCGGGGACAGGCCAGGTCGGTCGGGATGGGGGTGACCATGACGGAGATCTGGTTGCCGACCACGTCCTGGGCGCTCGCGGTGCGGACCGCGACCGGGACCGCGGCGATCAGCGGCCGGTCGGGCAGCGCGTCGCGCTCATGTAGCCAGGCGCGCAGCGCCGAGGCGCACAGCGTCATGACCACGTCGTTGACGCTGGCCCCCGAGCTCCTGGCCACCCGTTTGACGTCCGCCAGCGGGATCGACCCGTAGGAGAAGCGCCGCTCGGGGCCGATCGGGCCGTTGAACGGTGTGCGCGGCGCCGTCAGCACGGGCAGCTCCGGCAACTCCCGCACCCTCCCGGTGATCACCCGGGTGGCGGCGGCCACCTGCCGGGCGCCCGGCAGCGCCGAGGCCAGTGGCATCGTGTCGAGTTCGGTCGCCATGCGACCCAGCGAGTAGAGCGTTCTGGCGGGCTGCATCACCGACCTGGCCACGGCCCCGGCGAGCATGCCCGCCAGACCGGGGGCGGTGGTCCGCGGCGTGGGCGCGGGCCGCTCGACGACGCGGGGCTCGGGCGTCAGATCCAGCAGCGCGGCGAGTGTCTCCGCTCCCGAGACCCCGTCGATGGCGCAGTGGTGGACCTTGGCGTACAGGGCGACCCGGCCGCCGGTCAGTCCCTGGATGAGATGCATCTCCCAGAGCGGGCGGCCCCGGTCGAGGCGCCGCTCGTGGATCCGGGCCACCTCCTCGGCGAGCTGGGCGTCGTCGCCCGGCGCGGCCAGGGTCACCTCGTGGACGTGGCCGGCGACGTCGAGATCGGGGTCTTCCGTCCAGTACGGCCGGTCGAGGTCGAACGGCACGGTGGCCAGGCGGAGCCTCAGCGCCGGGGCCAGGTGCACCCGCTCGTGGAGTAGTCCGATCAGGCACTCGCGGGTGACGGCCCCCGCCCGGGAGCAGGCGGGGTCGAGGATGGCAAGCCCTGCGACGTGGGCCGCCGTGGTCGCCGATTCTGCGTGAAGGAACTGCGCGTCGAGCGCGGTCAGCTGGCGCATCGGTCGAGCCTCCTGGCGGAAGATGGGAGAACACGTATTGCCATCATCAGGTCGGCACGTTTCCCTCTCGTTTCCTCCGTGGGACCTCGGATGTCTTTCCGGCGAGGTCTGGAGGCCCAGCCGATCATCGCGTTCGGTAACATTCCCATTTCGCTCGGTAGTCACGCCTGCCGGATGGAGGTGTCCCGGCGATTCTTTCCGAAGGTGATACTCGGGTGCGGGCATCCGGAGCCGTGGGCGGGCCGTTCGGCTGGACGGGGCCCCGGTCACCCGCTCACGACGGTCACGGGGTGGCGGACGACGGCGTCGAAGAGGTAGCCGAAGTCGTTGTGCGTGGTGTGCGACGGCTGGACCGCGCCGGTCTCGTCGGTGGCGCGGGCGAGCAGGAAGTGCCGGCCGGTCTCCGCGGGTTTCCAGGTGACCTGCCAGCGGGTCCAGGTGGATGCCACGTGCGGTCCGCGCAGCGGAGCGCGCTGCCAGGTGGCGCCGTCGTCCAGGCTCACCTCCACGTCGGCGATCCGGCCGTTGCCCGACCAGGACCGTCCGCGCAGCAAGTAGGGGCGCCCGGCGACCAGAGTGGCGTTCCAGGGCAGCTCGAAGGCGCTCCTGACGCCCTGCGTGGTCAGCGGGGCGCCGCCCTGCGGCGGGTAGGCGTCGCCGAACATCCGGTAGAACTCGGTGTTCCAGGGTGAGGACAGCGGCGAGGTGGACACCTCGATGTCGCCGACCCACTTGACCGAGGCCAGGCCGATCCAGCCGGGGACGATCAGCCGCACGGGGTGGCCGTGGTCGGGTGGGAGCGGCTCGTCGTTCATCTCGTAGGCGAGGATGACGTCCCGCAGCGCCTTGGCCACCGGGATCGGGCGGCGTACCCGGCCGTAGTCGACCCCGTCGGCCACATAGGCGGGGTCGAGTCCGCGGGCCATGACGTCGACGGCGTCGGTGGTGATCCCGGACCGTTCCAATACCGTGGCCAGCGGCACCCCGCGCCAGCGGGCCACTCCGATGCCGCCGAGCCGCCACGGGGTGCCGGTGACCTCCTGGTGCTGCTGGGTGGTGAAGAGGCTCCGCCCGTTGCCCGCGCACTCGATCGCCACGTCGCGCGTCACCGAGGGCATCGCGAGTAGTTCCTGGTAGCCGAAACTCCGGGGGGCGCTCAGGCCCGTGCCGTGCAGCCGCAGCCGCCAGGTGGCCGCGTCGATGATCGGGGTGGAGGTGTGGTTGCGGACGAAGAACCGGTCGTTGGGCACATGGAACCCGATGTCGCCCATGGCGTCCCAGCGCATCTCGGCATTGGTCTCGTGCTCGACGAACAGCTCCGGCGGCAGCGGCTTGACGATCCCCGTGGCGGACGGATCGTCGTTCGAGGCCCCGCTGTCGCCGCCCCGGTCATCGAGGGTCCTGCCGTCGACGGTGGCCAGCCGGAGCCGGTCGGGGGCCTCCCGCGGCAGCTGCCCGGCTCGGGTGCGCTGATGGACGGCCTCGTCGTCGAGGTTCTCGTACGGCATCCGGCGCCACTCCTCTCTACACCTATTTCCTACCAGTAAACTATGCAATACACGATGGGGCCCACGTCCTTGCCGCTCTCAATCATCCCCTCAACGACCGAGGAAAGCCAGCAACCGCTCCAGGGGCCAGGTGTTTATCACATCGTCGCCGGTGAGCCAGCCGCGCTGGGCGACACCGATGCCGAACCGCTGGTTGTCGAGATGGGGAACCGCGTGGGCGTCGCTGTCGATGGAGAATTTCACGCCGTGGTGTTGCGCCAGCCGCACCAGGTCCGAGGGGAGGTCGGAGCGGTCGGGGAAGGAGTCGATCTCCATCGCGGTGCCGGTGCGGGCCGCGGCGCGAAACACCTCGTCCCAGTCGGCGTCCACCGGCCCCCGGGCGCCGATCCTGCGGGTGGTCGGGTGGCCGATGATGTGCACGTGGGGGTTCTCGCACGCGGTGACGAGGCGCCGGGTCATCTCCTCGCGTGACTGGGTGAAGTGCGAGTGGACGCTGGCCACGCACACGTCGAAGCCCGCCAGCACCTCGGCCGGCCAGTCGACCGAGCCGTCGGGGGCGATGTTCAGCTCGCTGCCGTGCAGCAGCCGCATCTTCGGATATCTCTCCTGCAGCCGGTGCAGCCGCTCGCGCTGCTCCAGGGCCGCCTCCAGCGTCATCCGCTGCATCGCCAGGTCGGGCGCGTGGTCGGTCACCGCGTAGTAGGAGTAGCCGCGAGCGTGGGCGGCGGCGACCATGTCCTCCAGCGAGGCGATCCCATCGGTCAGGTCGGTGTGGGTGTGCAGGTCGCCCCGCAGATCCTCCAGGGCGACCAGCTTGGGCAGCTCACCGGCGAGCGCGGCGGCGATCTCACCGGTGTCCTCGCGCAGGGTCGGCGGGATCCACTCCATGCCGAACGCCTCGAAGACCTCCTCCTCGGTCGCGGCCGCGATCACTCGCTCCCCCTCGAAAAGGCCGTACTCCGACAGCTTCCAGCCCTTCTTCACCGTGATCTCCCGCAGGTGCACCGTGTGCTCCTTGGAACCGGTGAAGTACATCAGCGCGGCGCCCCACGACTCGGCGGGGACCAGGCGCAGGTCGACCTGGACACCCTGGGCGGTGCGGATCGAGGTCTTCTTGTCGCCCGAGGCGATGACCTCCGCGACGTAGGGCTGGGCCTTGAAGTCGTCCATCAGCGACTCGGGGCCGACCGCGAGGACGTCGACGTCGCCGATGGTGTCCTTCATCCGGCGCAGCGACCCGGCGTAGGCGATCCGCTCGGCACCCGGCAGCGAGGCGATGACCCGCTCCGCCAGGTCCATGGCGGCTCCGATGTGCATCCTGGCGCTGTTCTCCGCCAGGTTCTCGACCCCCTTGAGCAGGTTTTCCACGGTCTTGGCGCCGAAGCCCCTGACGCCCTCGAGACGCCCCTCTCCGATGGCCTTCGCCAGGGCCTCGGGGGAGTCGATGCCCAGCTCCTGGTAGAGGAAGACCGCCTTCTTCGGCCCGAGCGAGGCCACCCGGGTCAGCCGCCGCACTCCCTGGGGAACCTTTCCTCGCAGGTCGTCGAGCTGCCGGAAGCTGCCCCGCTCCAGGTATTCCTCGACCTTCTTGGCGATCGCCTCGCCCACCCCCGGCACGCTTCGCACGGGCACGGCCGTGATGTCCTCGGGAGAGCCCGCGATCGCCTTGGCGGCCTTCTGGTAACTGCGGACCCGGAACGCGTCGCCGCCGGTCATCGCGAACAGCTCGGCGTACTCCTCCAGAGCGGCCGCGACGTCGTCGTTAGCTCGTGCCATGGGGCCAGCCTAGAAGATCGCACCGACAGTTCCCGCTCCCGGCGGTCCGCCGCGCCCGCCGCCGGCCTCAGGCCCCGTCCCGATCGGGAAGGTCCGCCGGATAGGTCAGCAGGTGGCCGCACATGCCGTCGCGGGGTACGGAGGGCATCCGGGTGACCGCCGCCTCGCGCAGGTGGGCCAGGTCGCCGGCGCGGAGCGCGGCCAGCCGGGCGCCCGTCGTCTGCGCCGCGCGCAGCGGGCCCTGGCGCCAGCGGGACTCGAAGGCGTCCAGGTGGGGGCCGACGAGGTCGGCGGCGGCCGCAAGGAAGGCGGCGAAACCGGGGCGGCCCGCGGCACGGAGCCGCAGGAACCCCTCGACGGCCAGGTCGCGGCGCTCGCGCGGGGCCGAGCGCGCGGCCCCGGCGTAGCCGGCCGGATCGGCGAGGACGTCGGGGGGGAAGGTCAGGACGGCGTCGCCGGCCTCGGGCAGGCCGCTGTTCTGCATGAGGACCACGATGCGCAGGTCACCGCCGTTGACCAGGCGATGGACGGTGCCCGGGGTGAACCAGACGACGGAGCCGGGGGCCAGCGCCGTCTCCTGGTAACCGTCCCAGGTCAGGGTCTGCACGCTGCCGGAACCGGCCACCACGGCGTACGCCTCGGCACACAGGGTGTGCAGGTGCGGCGAGCCACCGCGCAGGCCGTCGGCGGCGGGCCAGTCGTAGACGGTCAGATCGCTCACGCCGGTACCGAACACGGGTGCTCCCTGGGTCTCTCACGCCGGTGCCGGACACGGGTGCCTTTGGACGTACGCCTCCAGCCGGGGGCGGTCCCACGCGCCGGTGGCCACGACCATCCGGTAGCGCAGCCGCAGCGTCGCGCCGGGCGGCAGGATCAGTTCGCGATAAAACGCGATGGACGGGTTGACCGCCGCGAACGGCGTGGTGCGGACGAACCAGACGGTGGGCCGGGCGCTCTGGAACAGCAGGGTGGAGGAGCGGTCGACCTCGTCGTGGGTGCCGCCGTAGGCCAGCCACGCCGACTCCCGGCCCATCATCTCCGGTCCCTCGCCGCCCTCGGCGATCACCCGGCCGTGCTCGAAGGAGCGGGGCCCGCGCCAGAACAGGCCGCAGTACCCGGCCATCGGGCGGCCGGAGGTGGTGGGACTGCCGAAGACCAGGTCCCTTCCGCGTACGTTGGTGATCGCGGTGGACAGCTCCAGCGCCCACGAGTCGTCGCAGACGTCGCCGACCTCGAAGGTCCTCACCTCGTCCACCCAGTGCTCGCCGCCCTGGGTGTGCCAGGTCAGCCGCTCCACGCCGGGGGCGAGGAACTCCTCGTGCCGCATGGTCCCGTTGTTCGGCAGGTCCACGTATCCGGCGGCCGCGCGAACGTAGCTGCCGCCGCCCCAGAAGTTCTCCCCCGACAGGTCCGAGACGGTCAGCTGCAGGCCCCGGTGCCAGCGGTGGTCGTGCGGGCGGTAGGCGCTGACCACGTCGCCCGCCAGGGTCCTGATCGGGTGGAAGTAGGGCTTGGGCGATTCGAACACCGGCGTTTCCGGCCGGTGGACGTAGCGCAGGATCTCGACGCCGCGCTCGGTGAAGGTCAGCTCCATGCGCGTCCGTCCAGGCGGTGGTAGAAGGGGTGATCGGGGGTGAGATCGGTGCGGAGCACGGGCCGGCCGGTGAACGCCGAGGCGTACAGGCCGGTGATCAGTTCGAGCGACCGGCGCCCCTCGGGACCGCTCATGGGCGGGCGCTCGCCGCGCTCGTAGGCGTCCAGCAGCTCCGCCAGCTGCGCCTCGTGCGAGCTCGGCAGGTCGGTCGGCGGGTTCCAGCGCGCCGAGGTGGACCTCCAGTCGGCGTTGCGGTAGCCGTACAGGTGGCGCAACTCCACCGTCGCCTCGGCGTAGTCGAAGCGCAGGTAGCTCTCCTGGCGCCGGGACAGCACGCTGTTGACCACCGAGGCCATGGCTCCGGAGGCGAAGCGGACGGCGGCCATCGAGACGTCCTCGGTTTCGATCCGGCGGTCCAGCGTGCCGGTCATCGCGCGGATCTCCGACCAGTCGCCCAGGATCGACAGCATGAGGTCCATCTGGTGGATGCCGTGACCCATGGTGGGGCCGCCGCCCTCGGTCTCCCAGCGGCCGCGCCAGGGCGCCTCGAAGTAGGCGTGGTCGCGGTACCAGGCGGTCACGCAGAGCGCGACGAGCGGTCGGCCCAGCTCGGGGGCGAGGGCGCGCAGGTGGCGCGCGCCGGAGCCGAACCGGTGCTGGGAGACCACCGAGGCGTAGCCGGGCCCCTCGGCCGAGGTGATCAGGTCGTACTCGGCCAGCGACCGGCAGGCGGGTTTCTCGATCCACACCCAGGCGCCGGCCTTCAGGCAGGCCCTCGCCTGGGCGGCGTGCAGGTGCGGCGGGGTGCACAGGTGGACGAGGTCGGGCCGCTCGGCGTCGAGCATCGCCTCCAGGGAGGGGTACGCCCGCGGGATCGCGTGCTCGGCGCAGAACGCCCTGACCCGCGCCTCGTCGATGTCCGCGGCGGCCACCACCCGCGCCCGGTGCGACTGGGTGCGCAGCGCGGGCAGATGGCAGATCCCCGCGATGCCGCCGGTGCCCACGACCGCCACCCGGATCATCCGCGTCCCTTCCGCGTGACGGCCGTCTCCGGCACGGGGCGCGTCAACGTACGACGACCGTGGTCAGGCAACGCGGGGGAAGGGTGAGGGTCCGGTCCGGCCGCAGACCCGCGAGCGGCGTGGCCGCGAGTGAGTGGTCGCCGTCGGTCAGGTAGGAGGTGGCCCGGCCCGCCCGGGTCGTGATCCTGGTGGAGACGGGGACGGTGGCGGTGTTGAGGATCTCCACGACCTCCGAGCCCCCGGCGTTGCGGAAGGCGGTGACCTTCAGCGCCGGGTCGGCGGCCGTGACGGCGAGCCGGACCGCGCCCGGCCGGATGAAGCGGCTGTAGGCGGCCAGTGCCCACAGGCGCTTGGAGACGTGGTAGGTCGAGGCGGCCTCGTCGATCTGGATCAGGCCCCGGGTGGCACCGCGCGAGGCGCCGAACCAGAAGACGTAGCCGTTCGCCTTGCCCAGGGTGAGCGAGTCGTGGATCTGCTGGGCGACCGCGAGGCCGTCGTAGCCGCTGCCGTCGTCCCAGGCCTCGTTCCAGGTGCTTCCGTTGGGCGACCACTCCGACATCCAGACCGGCCGGCCGGTGGGCAGCGGGCCGTCCACCGGGCTGACGTAGGGATGGCCGGCGTGTGTGGCGACCCACCGCCGCGCGGCGGGGTCGGCCTCGATGGCGCGGGTGTACTCGCGCTGCTCGGACCAGCCGGCGGCGTCGCAGCAGATCACCTTGAGGCCGGCGCGGGCCGCCGTGGGGCCGAGGACCTTGACGAACTCGGCGGCCTGGCTCGGGGTGAAGCGCATCGAGGCGTACGAGACGGTGAGGTCGGGCTCGTTGGTGAACCCGAGGTCGGTGATCTTGATGCCCTCACGGGCGTAGAACCTCGCGTACTGGACCAGGTAGTCGGCGTATGCCTGCCGCCACGCCGGGAGCAGGGTGCCGCCGTTGCTGTCGGAACCGTTGTCCTTCATGTAGCCCGGGGCGCTCCAGGCGTCGGCGTAGAAACGGCTCACGCCGTAGCGTTTGGCCTCCTTGGCCAGCCAGACCTGGCCGCCGTCCTCGCCGTCCCAGAGGTACTTCGGCGGCGCGTCCGGGCCGCCGGGGTCCTCGGGCTGGATGGAGGTCATCAGGTCGTACGGGCTGCCGGCCGGGGAGGAGCCGATTCCCAGGCGCAGGATGCTGAGCCCGGCGCCCTTCTCCGGGCTCAGCCAGAGGTCGAGGATCTCCCGCTGCTTGGCGGCGGGCAGCGCGCGGACCAGTTCGTTGCGCCGGAAGGCCTGGGAGAAGCCGAAGCCGTCGATCCGCTGGAGAACGCCGTGCTGATCCACCCGAATCGGGGAAGCGCTTTCCTTGATGGCGGGGCTAAGTCCGAGAAGGGGGAGCAGGAGGATCGGTGTCAGTAGTGCCCTGTGACGTCGTGACATGCGGGAACCCGCTTTCCGAAAGTTTCACAAGATTACCGAGACTTTTCGTGTCGATCACCGTAAATGTTTCGGAGGGCGGCAGTCAACAGCCGTCAGGGCGGGCGGTGCTGTCGCGGACCACGAGGTCGGTGGCCAGCTCCACCCGCCGGGGCTCGTGCCCGCCGCGGTCGAGGCCGAGCACCATCCGGGTGGCCAGCGCGGCCATCTCCTGGAGCGGCTGGCGCACGGTGGTCAGCGGCGGCCAGGCGGAACGTGCCAAAGGCAGGTCGTCGAAGCCCACCACCGACAGGTCCTCCGGCACCCGCAGGCCACGCTGCCTGGCCGCCTCGAAGACGCCGAACGCCTGCATGTCACTGCCGGCGAAGATCGCGGTGGGCGGGTCCGCCGCCGACAGCAGCGCGTGGCCCAGGTCGCGGCCCGAGCCGACCAGGAAGTCGCCATACCCGATGAGCGAGGGGTCCACCGCGATCCCCGCGGTCTCCAGTGCGGCGCGGTAGCCGTCGATGCGGGCCCGGCTGCACAGCATGCCGGCCGGGCCGCCGATCATCCCGATCCGGCGGTGGCCCAGCTCCAGCAGGTGACGGGTCGCGGCCAGGCCGCCGTTCCAGTTGGTGGCGCCGACCGAGGCGACTCCCGGCGGCGGCTCGCCCTCCGGATCCACCACCACGAAGGGGATGGACCTGGCGGCCAGCTGGCCATGCTGGGCGGCGCTGATCCGCGAGCCGATCAGGATGGCCCCGTCGGTGCGCCGGGTGGCGATCCGCTCCACCCAGTCCCTGCCCGGGCCCGCGTGGCTGTGCAGTACCGAGACGACCACGCCGGCGTCGACCTCGCGGGCCGCGGTCTCCACGCCGCGCACCAGTTCCATCGCCCACGGGCTCTCGATCTCGGTGAAGACCAGATCCACCAGGCCGACGGGCTCGTCGCCCTGGCCGGTCCTGCGTATGTAGCCGTGCTTGTGCAGCAGGCGCTCGATCCGCTGCCTGGTCTCGGAGGCGACCTCGGGCCGCCCGTTGATGACTTTCGAGACCGTGGGCGCGGAGACCCCGGCCTCCTCGGCGATCAGGGCGATCGTCACCCGCCTCTTGGATGGCATGCGGCGAATACTAACCGAAAACTTTCGGAGACCCGTAAGGGGGCCGTCTCCGTCGCTGTTCGAGCTCGCTACCACGGCGGCTATTGACGCGTAACCGACAGTTTACCTATCCTCCGGGTCACGAAATATTCGGGGAACCTATGAAATTTTTCAGACCCACTCCCGAAAGGGGAACCCCATGCTGAGTCGGCGAGGCGTGGTGGCGCTGGCGGCATCGATGGTGCTTCTTGGAGCCTGCGGCACGAGCGGAGACGACAACGGGTCGAAACCGGGCGCGAGCGCCGGCTCGGAGAAGGTCACCTTCGAGTTCTGGAACCTGGCGACGGCCGAACCGCTCAAGTCCTTCTGGGCTGACCTCATCAAGGAGTACCAGGCGGCCCACCCGAATGTGACGATCAAGAACGTCGGCATCGAGAACGACTCCTACAAGCCGAAGCTCGCCACCCTCACCCAGTCGGGGAAGGCGCCCGACCTCTACTCCACCTGGGGTGGCGGCGTCCTGAAGCAGCACATCGAGGCGGGCCTGGTGAAGGACCTGACGTCGGAGGCCGGTGACATCCTCGGCAACTTCACCCCGGCCTCCCTGGCCGCCTACCAGTTCGACGGGAAGACCTACGGGCTGCCCACCGACATCGGCATGGTCGGCTTCTGGTACAACAAGTCGATCTTCACCAAGGCCGGCGTCTCCACTCCGCCCGCCACCTGGACCGAGTTCCTGGACGCGGTGAAGAAGATCAAGGCGACCGGGACCACCCCGATAGCCCTCGCCGGCAAGGCCAAGTGGCCGGGCCACTACTACTGGGCCTACCTGGCCATGCGGGTGGCGGGCCTGGACGCGCTCAGTCAGGCCGGCACCACCAACGACTTCACCGGCCCCGACTTCGTCGCCGCCGGGCAGCGGCTCAAGGAACTCGTCGACCTCCAGCCGTTCCAGAAGGGCTTCCTCAACGCCGACTACTCCACCCCCGACGGGCAGGCCGCGACCGTGAGCAACGGCAAGGCCGCCATGGAACTGATGGGCCAGTGGGCGCCGTCCGTGCAGAAGGATTCCGGCAAGGGCCTCGGGGACGACCTCGGGTTCTTCACCTTCCCGTCCGTGGACGGGGGCAAGGGCTCCGCGGGCGACGCGTTCGGCGGCGGTGGCGGCCTGGCCGTGGGCGTCAACGCCCCGCCCGCCGCGCTGGACTTCCTGAAGTTCGCGCTCAAGCAGGAGAACCACTCCAAGGCGGTCGCCGCGGGAGGCGTGCTCCCCGTGCTCAAGGGCGAGGAGTCGGCTGTCACCGACCCCAACATCAAGGTGGTCTCCGACGCCCTGTCGGCCGCGACCGGCTTCCAGCTCTACCTCGACCAGGCGTACCCGCCGGCCGTCGGCCAGGAGGTCAACGACGCCGTGGCCGAGCTGATCGCGGGCAAGAAGACGCCGGAGGAGGTCGTCAAGGTCATCACCGAGACGGCGAAGTCGGAGTCGGAGTAGCCGTCCGGATGAAGGTGACAGAGCCGATCGAGGCCAGGAAACCGACGGTGAGCACGGTGAAGGGGCGAGGTCGGTGACGACGATGACCGGGCCGGACGCACGTCCGGCCCCTCCCGGAGGAAGACCCGCCGAGCGGCGAGGACGGCGCGAGGGGCGGCGCCGGGGAAGCGGCTGGATCACCGCGATCCTGTTCGTGCTCCCCGCCCTGGTCCTGTTCACCCTGCTGGTGCTGACGCCGATCCTGGTCGCCGGTTACACCAGCCTCCACAAATGGAACGGCATCGGGCCGCCGAGCGACTTCATCGGTCTGGACAACTTCACCCGGCTGCTGAACAGCGACATCTTCATCGGCGACCTGCAAAACGGCGGCATCCTGGTCGTGCTCTCCCTGGTGGTGCAGCTGCCGCTCTCGCTGGGCCTGGCGGTGATGCTGAACCAGCGGATCCGGGGGCGCGCCCTCTACCGGCTGCTGTTCTTCGCGCCGTACATGCTCTCCGAGGCGATCACCGGCGTGCTGTTCTCGCTGATCCTCTCGCCCGAGGCGGGGCTGGCCAACCGGCTGCTGACCTCCTGGGGGCTGGAGCCGTGGAGCTGGCTGTCGGAGCCGGACACCGTGCTGTTCTCGATCTTCCTGGTGATCACCTGGAAGTACTTCGGATTCCACATGATCATCTATCTGGCCGGGCTGCAGGGCATCCCCAAGGAGTTGCACGAGGCGGCCAGGATCGACGGCGCCGGTGGCTGGAAGGTGTTCCGGCACGTCACCCTGCCGCTGCTCGGCCCCACCATCAGGGTCAGCGTGTTCCTGTCCGTCATCGGCACGATCCAGCTCTTCGACCTGGTCTGGATCCTCACCGGCGGCGGCCCCTCGCACGCCTCGGAGACCATGGCCGTCAGCATGTTCGAATACGGTTTCAAACGGACCCAGATCGGTTACTCCAGCGCGATCAGCGTCGCCATGTTCCTGATCAGCCTCGTCTTCGCCCTCGGCTACCAGCGGTTCGTGCTGCGCCGGGACCTGGAGGGGGCCAGTACCACGATGGGAGACCACCGATGATCGCCCGGTTCCGGACGGCCCCGATCCACGTGATCGTCTGGGTGGCGGCGGTCTTCATCGTCGTCCCCTTCGTGTACGGCCTGTTCGGTGGTTTCAAGATCACCGCCCAGCTGTCGGAGAACCCGCTCGGCCTGCCCTCCCCATGGGTCACCGAGAACTACACCGACGTGATCACCACCGGCGCGTTCTGGCGCCAGCTCCTCAACAGCCTGCTCATCGCGGTGGCGACCACCGTGCTGGTGGTGTTCCTGTCGGCGATGGCGGCCTTCGCCTTCGCCCGGTTCGCCTTCCGCGGCCGCGAGTTCCTGTTCACGCTGTTCGCCATCGGGCTGATGTTCCCGTTCGCGGTGGCGATCCTGCCGCTGTTCATCCTGCTGCGCACCTTCGGCCTGCTGGACAACCCGCTCGGGGTGATCCTGCCGCAGGCCGCGTTCGGGCTGCCGCTGACGATCATCATCCTGCGCACCTTCTTCCGGTCCATCCCCAACGAGGTCGAGGAGGCCGCCACCCTCGACGGCTGCACCCCCTTCGGGTTCTTCTGGCGGGTGCTGCTGCCGATGGCCAGGCCCGCCCTGGCCACCGTCTCGGTGCTGGCGATCGTGGCGAGCTGGAACAACTTCTTCCTCCCGCTGGTGGTCTTCAACGACCCGAACCTGTGGACGCTGCCACTGGGCGTCCAGCAGTTCCAGGGGGAGTACGCGGCGGACACGGCCAAGATCCTGGCCTACGTCATCGTCTCCATGGTCCCGGCCCTGGCCTTCTACGCGGTCGCCGAGCGCCAGCTGATCAGCGGCCTCACCGCGGGCGCCACCAAGGGCTGAGCCGGGACCTCATCGCTGTGTCGAACGACCGTTGTGGAGAGTGAGAAACATGACCCTGAGTGTCGCCGGATCCCGTCTCGTCGATTCGGCCGGCACCCCGGTACGGCTGCGCGGAGTAGGCCTCGGGGGCTGGCTGAACATGGAGAACTTCATCACCGGATATCCGGCCAACGAGGCCACGATGCGCGCCGCGGTCCGGGAGGTGCTCGGCGACGACCGGGCCGAGCTGTTCTTCGACCGCCTGCTCACCTCGTTCTTCGGCGCGGACGACGCCTCGCTCCTCGCCGGTCTCGGCGTCAACTGCGTCCGGATCCCGATCAACTACCGCCACCTGGAGTCCGACGACCGCCCCTTCGAGATCATCGAGCAGGGCTTCCGCCACCTCGACCGGGTGATCGGCCTGCTCGCCGAGCGCGGCATCTACAGCGTCATCGACCTGCACGCCCTGCCCGGCGCGCAGAACCAGCACTGGCACTCCGACAATCCCACGCATATAGCCTCCTTCTGGCAGCACCGGCACTTCCAGGACCGCGTCGTCCACCTGTGGGAGGCCGTAGCCGACCGCTACCGGGACAACCCGTGGGTGGTCGGCTACAACCCGATCAACGAGCCCGGCGACTCCAGCGGGCAGGTGGTCGGCCCCTTCTACGACCGCCTGGTCAAGGCGGTCCGCGCCGTCGACCCCGGACACGTACTGTTCCTGGACGGCAACACCTACTCCACCGATTTCTCGATCTTCCGCGAGGTGTACGAGAACACGGTATTCGTCTGCCACGACTACGCCCTGGCCGGCTTCGCACACGGCGGCCCCTACCCCGGCCACACCCGCGGCGAGTGGGTGGACCGGGCCCAGCTGGAGAAATCCTTCGAGCGGCGGACCGTCTTCCAGCGTGAGACGGGCACCCCCCTGTGGGTCGGCGAGTTCGGCCCCGTCTACACCGGCGACGCGGAGATCGACCGGCAGCGCTACCAGATCCTCCGCGACCAGCTGGAGATCTTCGACTCCTACCAGGCCGGCTGGTCGCTGTGGACCTACAAGGACGTCGGGCTGCAGGGCCTGGTCAGCGCGGGTGAACCGTACATGAGCCGGTTCGGTGACTTCATCGCCAAGAAGGGACGGCTGGGCGCGGACCGGTGGGGCTCGACGATGGAGGAGTCGGCGAGTGAGCTGGCGCCGCTGCACCGGCTGATGGAGACCGAGTTCCCCTCCTGGAACCCCTACCCGTGGGGTGCCCGCTACCAGACCGACGACCTGATCCGGCACATCCTCATCGCGCAGGCCCTGGTCCCCGAGTACGCCGAACTGCTGCGAGGCTGCTCCGACGAGGAACTGACCGCCCTCGCCGACTCCTTCGCGCTCACCCGCTGCGTCCGGCGGCAGCCGCTGCTGAACCTGCTCGCCGAGAACCTGCGCGCCGAGAACCCGCTCGCCGAGAACCCGCGAGGCGAGAACCGGCAGGGTGAGAACCCGGGCGGCGACGTCTGAGGAAACCGCACGGCGACCCCGTACGGCGATGCTTGACGGAGCCGTACGGTGGTGGCGCCTGAGGACCCGCGCGGCGACGCCCGGCAGATCCCGCTGTCCCACCGGCACCCCACTCCTACCTGACCGAGGAGCCCAGGAGAGATGCGCACCCCCCGGCCGCGAACAGCGGTCCTGGCCCTGTTGTCCCTCGCACTGTCATTCCTGGCAGGCGCGTCAACCGTCCCCGCCGCGCACGCGGCCGCCGCCACCATCGCCACCTACGACTTCGAGTCCGGCACGCAGGGCTGGGAACCCCGGGGATCCGGGGTCTCGGTCACCGCGACCACGGACTCCGCACACGGCGGAACCCGGTCCCTGCTCACCACCGGCCGCAGTGCGACCTGGCACGGAGCGGCCGTGACCCCGCCCTTCGAGAAGGGCATCGGCTACCAGGTGACCGCGTGGGCGCGGGCCGTCGCCGGTCAGCCGTCCTCGACGGTCGCGCTCACCATGCAGCGCACCCCGGCAGGTGGCACGACGGTCTACGAGCGGGTCGCGGCGGCCACCGTCACCGACTCCGAGTGGGTCCGGCTGTCCGGCACCTACACCTACGCGGCCGACTCGGCCCTGTCGCTGTACGCGGAGAGCTCGGGTGAGACCGTCGCCTTCCAGCTCGACGACATCGTGGTCACCGCCGACACCGACCCCACCCGGTCCGGCCTGACCAGCGACTTCGAGACCGGCACCGCGCAGGAGTGGACCGCGCGTGGCGGCGCCACCCTGACCCCGGGAGAGGGCTTCGCGCACACCGGGGCCTACGGCCTGGGCGTGACGAACCGGCAGGCCTCCTGGGACGGTCCCGCACGGACCGTCCTCGGCAAGATGGCCAAGGGATCGAAGTACGACCTGTCGGTGTGGGTGCGCACCGACAGCGCCCAGAGCCTGGGCCTGTCCGTCGAACGGAGGCTGGACGGCACCCCCGCCTACGAGCGGGTGGCCGCACCCAGGGCATTGGCCGCCGGCGAGTGGACCAGGCTCGCGGGCACCTACACCCTGGCCCACGACGTGGACTTCCTGAGCGTCTACATCGAGTCGGCCGCGGGGACGGAGCCGTTCGCCATCGACGACTTCCAGCTGGCCCATGTCGAACCCAAGCCCATCCAGACCGACATTCCCTCGCTGAAGGACAGCTTGCCGTTCACCGTCGGCGCGGCCTTCTACCGGGGCGCCACCCTGGGCGAGCACGCCAAGCTGATCACCAAGCACTACCAGAGCGTCACCCCCGGCAACAGCCTCAAATGGGACGCCACCGAGCCCGCCGAGGGCGACTTCACCTTCGCCGACGGCGACTACCTGGTCGACTGGGCGACCACCAACGGCCTGGAGTTCCGCGGTCACACCCTGGTGTGGCACAGCCAGACCCCCGGCTGGGTGTTCGAGGGCGCCACCAAGGAGATCCTGCTCCAGCGGATGGAGAACCACATCCGCGCCGTGATGGGCCGCTACAAGGGCAGGATCGGCACCTGGGACGTGGTCAACGAGGTCATCGACGAGAACCGGCCGGACGGGCTGCGCCGCTCCCCATGGTTCGAGATCGCCGGCCTCGACTACATCAGGACCGCCTTCCGGGTGGCCCGCGAGGTGGACCCGGACGCGACGCTCGTCATCAACGACTACAACACCGAGTTCCCGCGCAAGCGGCAGGCGCTCTACGACCTGGTCAAGAAGCTGCGCGCCGAGGGCGTCCCGATCGACGCGGTTGGTCACCAGCTGCACGTCAACGTCGAGCAGCCGCCCACCTCGTTCATCGAGGACACGATCGAGAAGTTCGCCGGACTCGGCGTCGAACAGCAGGTCACCGAGCTGGACGTGAGCGTCTACACCGACTTCGTGACCTCCTACGACACGGTGCCCGCCGAGATCCTGGCCCTGCAGGGCCACCGGTACCGGGAGATCTTCGACGTCTTCCGGCGGCAGGCGGACCACCTGTCGTCGGTGACGATCTGGGGCGTCGCCGACGACGCGACCTGGCTGTCGTCCTTCCCGATCACCCGGACCAACCCGCCACTGCCGTTCGACGACGAGCTCCAGGCCAAGCCCGCGTACTGGGGCATCGCCGACCCCGGCAGGCTGCCCCCGCTGACCCGGAGCCTGAACGCGCCCGCGGGCACGGTCAGGGTGGACGGCAAGCGGGACGACGAGTGGAACCTGCTGCCCGACGCCCCCATCGCCAGGATCGGCGACCTGTCCGCCGGCTGGCAGGCGCGCACCACACCCGCCGGCCTGTACGTACTGGCCGAGGTCAACGATCCGACCGACAACAAGAACGACACGGTCACCCTCACCGTGGGCGGCACGCCGTACCGGATCCAGCGAGGTGGCACGCACGCCCACGGTTTCAGGGCGCACACCAAGAAGACCGCCACCGGCTACCGGGTGGAGGCGCTGCTCCCCTCGGGGACGGCCACCGGCGTCAAGGTCGTCGTGGCCGACGCGGATGGTCAGCAGATCTCCTGGGCGGGTGAGCTGACCCCCATCCCGGCGATCAGGACGACCCGCGCGCCGAAGAGGACCCCGGTGGTGGACGGCATCGTGGACGCCGCGTGGAACCAGGCGCCGGAGATAACCACCGGCACCCGGATCCAGGGCACCTCGGGGGCGACCGCCAAGGTGCGGGCGATGTGGAACTCCGGCACCCTCTACGTGCTGGCCCGCGTCACCGACCCCGAGCTCAGCGAGGAGTCGCCCAACGCCTGGGAGCAGGACTCCGTCGAGATCTTCGTGGACCCGCAGAACAACAAGACCAAGGGCTACGACGATGACGACGGCCAGTACCGGATCAGCTTCACCGGCAGGCAGACCGTCGGCGGCACCTTCGACGCCTTCGCGGTCAAGGAGAACCTGACCGGCGCGGCCACCCGCGTCCCCGGCGGCTACGTGGTCGAGGCGGCGATCAGGCTGCCCACGGTCACCCTGGCCAAGGACGCCCTGCTCGGCTTCGACATCCAGGTCAACGACGCCGTCGGCGCCACCCGCGCGGCCGCCGCGACCTGGAACGACCCGACCGGGCGCGGCTACGTCGACACGTCGAGGTGGGGGGTGCTCCAGCTCGTCAAGTAGGCCCGCCCCGGGGATCGGGCCATCCCCGGTGAGCGGGTATCCTCCGCTCAGTACGGTGTCCCGCGTCAGCAGGACTCCGGCGATCTTAAGGGGGTGGGTCCGGTCCC
>NZ_JBEXGU010000171.1:0-19595 GCF_040607515.1 Streptosporangium sp. NPDC005286
GCCGGGGTCCGGCCGCGGGCCACGGCCCGGCTCAGCGGGCGGCGACCACGATGCCGACCTCCACCGGACTGTTCAGCGGTAGCCGCGGGGCTCCCACATTGGTACGGACGTGCCGGCCGGCTTCCCCGAAGATCTCCACCATGAGCTTGCTCGCGCCGTCGAGCACGGCCGGATGTTCGACGAAGTCCGGGCCGCCGGCGATGTGCCCGGTGACGCTGAGAACGCGGACGATGTTGTCGACACCGCCGAGAACGCCGGCCGCGGCGGCGATCGCGTTCAGGCCGGCCTGACGTGCCGCACCGGCCGCGGCGGCGATGTCGAGGTCGACGCCGACCAGCCCCGTCAGCGGCAGGCGGCCGTCGACGAAGGGCAGCTGGCCCGTTGTGATCACGATGTCGCCGTGCCGGACCGCCGCGACGTACGCACCGGCCGGCGCGGGGACGTCGGGCAGCACCAGTCCCAGGGCCGCCAGCCTTTCCGAAGCGGGCTGGGGTCGCATCAGACGGCCGCGCCCAGAGCCTGGCGCACCCGCGACTCCCAGTCCGCCGCGGCGGCACGCGCCCGCAGCGCCTCCTCCAGGGTCACCGCCACGAAGCGGGTTCGCGTCCCCGGAGAGCACTGGGCGACCAGGTTGAGATCGGTGCTGATCACGGTGGCCAGCATGGCGTAGCCGCCGCCGGAGACCGCGTCGCGATGCAGGATGATCGGCTCCACGCCGCCCGGCACCTGGATGGAACCGATCGGATATCCGGCGTCGACGATGTTGGAGGGGTCGGACCCCGCGCCGAACGGCTGAACCCGCTGCTCCCATTCCAGCACCGGACCGGAGTATCGGAAACCGGTGCGGTCCGCGACCGGGGTCAGCGACCACTCCGACTCCAGCAGGCAACTGCGGCCGGCGTCGGTCAGCCGGTAGTCGTACAGCCCCATGACCACCCGTAGCTCGACGTCACGGCTGTGGACAGGCCGAAGCTCCTCGGGCACGACCCTGCCGGGGGTTCCTCCGGCCCCGCCGATCGGGACCAGGTCACCCTTCCTCAGGTTCCGGCCCTCGAAGCCGCCGAATCCGCCCAGCGCGTAGGTCGACCGGCTGCCCAGCACCGTGGGAACGTCGAACCCGCCGGCGACGGCGATGTAGACGCGCGCGCCGGCCTGCAGGAAACCGAAGGTCAGCCGGTCTCCGGCCGCGACCGCGAAGGACTCCCACTGCGGGACCGGTGCTCCGTTGAGCAGCACCGGCATGGTCGCGCCGGTGACGGCCACCACCGTCGGCTCGTCGAACCGCAGGGCGGGCCCCATGTAGGGCGACTCGATGACCGCCGCGTCCGGGGTGTTGCCGACGAGCAGGTTGGCCGCGGCCGCGGCGCGCAGATCGGCGGCGCCGGACGGCGGGATGCCCACGCTGTAGTAGCCGGGCCGGCCGCGGTCCTGGATGCTTGAGGCCAGCCCGGGCTCCAGAATCTCAACCGGCATAGAGAGCTCCCAGAAGTTCGGTGTTGTAGCCGTCGGGGTCGGCGAGGAATCGATCGAGGTCGAAGGTGATCGGGCGCTGGCGGTAGCGGTAGGTGCCGGCCTCGACCTGCGCTCGGATGCTGTCGTATTCGGCACTGTCGATACCGCGGAACTTGACGATGTCGCCGGGACGGAAGAACACCATGAAGTCGCTGAAGTCGGCGAGCCTCTGCTCCGGGTCGAAGATCGGCACGGGGGTGACGCCGAACATCTGGTACCCGCCGGCTCCGCGGACCGAGTAGATGCAGGCGAAGCATCCGCCGTGTCCGATGGTGAGGGCGGGCGTGTCGGTGCGCGGCCTCAGATACTTGGGCAGCTCGAGCTGGCGTTCCCGGGGAACCATCTGGAACATGAACGGCAGTCCGGCCACGAAGCCGACCATCGAGGTGATCCACGGCGAGCCCGAATGGGCGTCGATGAACGCCTGCACGGAGTCCATGTCGTTCTCGACGGCCGCGAACTCCAGGTCGTTGCCCTCGGGCCGCTGGTGCCGGTCGCGGAACCTGGCCCCCGTCTCGTTGGTGAACGGGTCGTCGTACCAGACGGGGACCTCGAAGATCCTGGTCTCGATGCTCCGCGAGGGTGAGCCCGCGACCTGCTCCTCGGCCGCCCTGACCGCCGCCTCGACCGTGGCGGGCGGCACGACGTCGGGGTCGAACCTGATCAGCAGGGACGCGTTCGCCGGGCAGATGTCCACGATCCCCGGCAGCCGGTTCTCGGTGAGCGCCTTCGCCACCGCCATGGCCGTGAAGTTGACCTCAAGGCTCATCGCCTCGGCGAACTGGACGACCAGATGCTCGTCGCCACCCCAGGAGTAGCGGCTCTCGCCTGCTCTGCACACGGTGTTCTCCTTCACTTGCCGCCCCCGGTCCTGGTGCCGGCCATCCAGTCCTCCAGGAAGGTGGTGTGGTACCGGCCGTCGCGGAACTCCTCGATGTCGATCACCTCGCGCAGGAATCCCGCGGTGGTGACGACACCTGCTATCTCGACCTCGTCCAGGGTCCGGGCCATGCGGGCGATCGCCGCCCGGCGGCTGTCCCCCCAAACGATGATCTTGGCGAGCAGGGAGTCGTAGAAGGGGCTGACCTCGCTGCCGGGCCCGAATCCCGAGTCGATGCGGACGAACGGGCCACCCGGCATCCGCATGGCCGACAGCACGCCGGGGCTGGGCATGAACCCGAAGTCCGGGTTCTCCGCGTTGAGCCGCACCTCGATGGCGTGGCCGCGGAACTCGACGTCCGCCTGGCAGAACGACAGCGGGTCGCCCGAGGCCACCGTGAGCTGTTCGCGGACCAGGTCCCGGCCCGTCACCATCTCCGTCACCGGATGCTCCACCTGGATCCGGGTGTTCATCTCGATGAAGTAGAACCCCTCGCTCGCGGAGTCGTAGAGGAACTCGACGGTGCCGGCCCCGGAGTAACCCGAGACCTTGGCGAGCGCGACGGCGGCGTCGGCCATGGCGGTGCGCACGTGATCGGGCAGGCCCGGCGCTCCCGCCTCCTCCAGCACCTTCTGCCGCCGACGCTGCATCGAGCACTCGCGTTCCCCCAGGTGGACGAAGTTCTCTCCGTCACCGAACACCTGGACCTCGATGTGCCTGGCGTTGGGAACGAACCGCTCGATGTACACCAGCCCGCTGCCGAACGCCGCCTGGGCCTCGGCCTGGGCGACCGGCAGCGCCTCGGCGAGCTCCGTCGCGTCGGCCACGATACGGATACCGCGGCCACCGCCGCCCGCGGCGGCCTTGACCGCCACCGGGTATCCCGCCTTTTCCGCCGCGGCCAGAGCCTCGGACAGGCCGTCGACGGGCCCGTCGGATCCCGGCACCGTCGGCACTCCGGCCTCCTCGGCGGCGGATCTGGCCCGTGCCTTGTCCCCCATCAGCCGGATCGTCTCCGCCGACGGTCCGACGAAGAGGAGCTTGGCCCCGGTCACCTTGTCGGCGAACTCGGCCCGCTCGGAGAGGAATCCGTACCCGGGATGCACCGCGTCCGCGCCCAGATCGACCGCCGCCGTGACGACGGCGTCCATGTTCAGGTAGCTGCGGGAGGCGGCGGGCGGGCCGATGAGCACCCGCTCGTCGGCCAGCCGGACGTGCAGGGCATCCTGGTCGGCCTCGCTGTACACCGCCACCGTGCTGATCCCGAGTTCGCGGGCGGCCCGAATGATCCGCACCGCGATTTCGCCGCGGTTGGCGACCAGCAACTTACGCAACAGGATCAGTCCTTCTCGATGGTGACGACGCCGTCCCCGGGGCCGATGATGCTCTCGTTCTCCGCGTGGATCGCCGTCACGGTCCCGCTCTCCCCGGCCTTGATCTCGGCGAACTGCTTCATGACCTCGACCAGGCCCACGGTCGTCCCGGCGGTGACCACACTGCCCACCTCGACGAAGGGCGGCTGGTCGGGCGCGGGCCGGGTGTAGAAGACGCCGGGGAGCGGAGACTGCACAACGTGCTCAGACATGAGAGGCCTTTCAGGACGACGAGTTCGTCGAATCGATGACATTTCTGATGGCGGAGGCGACTTCCACCGCGTTGGGCGTGTCCGAATGGACGCAGACCGTGTCGAATCTCATGGGGATCCGCTCGCCGGTGACGGCAATGGCGACTCCCTCTTCGAGAGCAATGGTCATTCGCTCCACCGCTCGCTCGACAGGTGTGGCATGCGGCCGCCTGGCGATGATCAAACCGCCTTCGGCCGTGTATTCGAGGTCGACGTAGAACTCGGCGAGAAATGGAATTCCCCGAGCCTGGCAAACCCGCTCGTGCGCGGTGCCCGCCATTCCGAAGACCGGCACCCCGTACGTCGCGGCGACGTCGCACACCGCGTCCATCAGTGCCTCGTCCCGCGCGACCATGCCGTACAGCGAGCCGTGCGGCTTGATGTGATCAAGAGGTACACCCGCGGAGTCGAGGAAGCCCTTCAGCGCTCCCACCTGGTACTGAACGATGTCACGTACCTCATCAGGGTACAACTTCATCTCGCGTCGCCCGAAGCCGACCGGGTCGGGCAGTCCCGGGTGCGCGCCCACGGAGACCCCCGCGGCGGCCGCGCCCGCGACGGTCTCGCGCATGCCGCTCGGGTCTCCGGCGTGGAACCCGCACGCCACGTTCGCCGTATCGATCAGGGCGAGCAGCGCCCCGTCGTTTCCGAAGGAATGGATCCCGAAGGATTCCCCCATATCGGAATTCAGAGTGACCTTCATAATCACACCTTTCCTGCGTACACCGCGGCGGCGAGTCGATTACGGAGACGGTCGGCGACAACCGCCAGAGCCAGCACAATGCCGGTGACTATCATTTGATAGTAGGAATTGATCTGTGCCAGATTCATGCCGTTGGCGACGATTCCAATGAAAACCGCGCCCAGCACCGCGTCGAGCACCCGGCCGGATCCGCCGCGAAGGCTGACCCCGCCGATGACGGCCGCGGCGATCGTCTGCAGCGGAAGGGAGGCTCCGATGTTCGCCTCTCCGGTCTCGATGCGCGCGGTGAGCAGCACGGACCCGACCGCCGCCAGGCCTCCGGCCAGCACGTACGTCAGGATCAGGGTGCGGAACTCGCTGACCCCGGAGAGCCTGGCCGCGCGCGGGCTCGACCCGACGGAGTAGATGTGGCGTCCCTGGCGGGTCAGGGTCAGAAACAGCCAGAGGAGCCCGGCCGCCAGTACGGCGAGCCAGATGGAGACGCCGATCCCGAGGACGCTGCCGAAGCCCAGCCAGTCACTGAACTCCTGGGGCAGGCCGGAGACCGGCACGCCCGAGGTGAGCATCAGGGCGAGCCCGGAGAACACCGAGGCGGTCGCCAGCGTCATGATGAAGGGATTGATGTTCAGGCTCGCCACGCCCAGGCCGTTGACGAGCCCGCAGATCATGCCGACCAGCACGCCCGCGGCGACACCGACGAGCACGGCCGTCAGGGGGGAGGAGGTCTCCGACTGGGCGGTCATCGCCATCGCCGTGGTCACCGAGACCAGGGCGGTGATGGCACCGATCGACAGGTCGAACCCGCCGACCAACAGCACGGCGAACTGGCCGAGAGTGGCGATGATGATGTACGAGTTCTGCCGCAGCGCCGAGTGGATGTTGTCCACGGTCAGGAAGTTGTCCGACATCGCGGAGAAGGCGATCAACGCGACGACCACGAGGATGGGCAGCACACCGATCTTGACGAATGTGCGGGCGGCGTACGAGATCACAGATCTCCGAGGTCGTAGGGCCACTCCGACCTCACCGGGGAGGGTCATGCGATCTCCTTTGTCGCTGGTTCGTCCCAATGCATCATGTGGCGCAGGACCGTTTCCTCACTGAGGTCGTCCCGCTGTATCTCGGCGGTGATCGTTCCGTGCGAGAACACGTACACCCGGTGACAGAGATGGAGGATCTCCGGCAGTTCCGAGGAGATGACCAGCACGGCGTTGCCCTTCCGGGCAAGCTCGACGATCTGGTCGTAGATCGTCACCCGGGCGCCGACGTCCACCCCGACCGTCGGCTCGTCCAGCATGTAGGTGTCGCAGTCCCCCAGGAGCGCCCGCCCCAGCAGGCCCTTCTGCTGGTTGCCGCCGGAGTAGCTGTCGGCCGGGCGCTCAGGGTCGGCCGGGTTCAGTTTCATCCGGCGCAGCATGTCGCCGGCCGCCGCGCGCTCGCGTCCCGGCCGCAGCACCGGCCCGCTGGACATCGGCGCCCGGCGCAGCCAGGGAAGCGTGACGGTCTCGCGGAGCGGACGGTTGAGGAACAGCCCCTCGGTCTTCCTGTCACTGGGCAGGTACACCACGCCGGACTTCATGACACGGGCGGGATCGGCGCCGGTCAGATCCTTGCCGGCGATCGTCAACGTCCCGGAGTCGATCCGCTCCAGACCGAAGCAGGCACGGGCCGCGGTGGACTTGCCCGATCCCATGAGGCCGGCGAATCCCACGATCTCCCCCGCGCGGAGCTCGAAGCTCGCGTCGCGCACCGCGCCGTCGAAGGTCGTGATGCCGCGGGCGGCCAGCACCACGCCGGTACCGGGTTCGGGCAGTTCGGGGTAGAGGTCCTCCACCACCCGGCCCGTCATCAGGCCGATCAGCTCGTCGTCCGGCGTGCCACCGGGAACCGTCGTGATCAGCCGCCCGTCCCGCAGCACGGTCACCCGGTCCGCGAGGCGCCGGATCTCGGCCATCCTGTGCGTGATGTAGATGATGCCGACCCCTCGGCCGCGCGCCTCCTCGACGAGGGCGAACAGCCGCTCCGACTCCTCCTCGGTCAGCGAGGCGGTCGGCTCGTCCAGGATGAGCACGCTGAGCTCGGGCCGGAACGCCTTGGCGATCTCGACCATCTGCTGCTCGGCCCGGCTCAGCGTCTCCACCAGCCGATCCGGCGAGATGCGGAAATCGAACTCGTCCAGGCGCGCCTGCGCCAGCTTCCTGCTCTGGCGCCGGTTCACGAATCCGTACCGGCCGGGCTCGGAGCCCATCACCAGGTTCTCGGCCACGGTCATCGTGGGCATCAGCGAGAACTCCTGGAACACCGCGCTGATGCCCAGCTCGCGTGCGGCCGCGACGCCGGAGAACTCGACGGTCCGCCCGCCGACCTCGATGGTCCCGCCATCGGGGTGCTGTGCTCCGGAGATGATGGAGATGAGGGTGGACTTCCCGGCCCCGTTCTCGCCGAAGAGTACGTGCACCTCACCTCGGCGGAGCTCGAAATCCACCTGGTCCAGCGCGGTCACACCCGGGTACTTCTTGGTGAGCCCGCGGATCCGAAGCACGGCTCCGTGGTCAGGTTCGGTCATAGGAGGCAATCTTTCTGATGATGGAACGTTCCAGCTGGGCCGGAACCGACGCGACGGGTCAGCTGCCGGCCTTGACCTGGAACGTCGGGGACCATCCCTCGGGCGCCAGCGTGGTCGTCAGGTCGAAGTCACCGAGCGTGCCCTTGGTGACCATGACGAGTTCCGGCCCGACGTGCTTCATGAACTCCTTCTTCTCCAGCGCCCGGACGGCCTGGTCGATGGCGATCCGGCCCTGCAGCACGGTGCTGTCGCTCGGCGCGCCCTGCACGGTGCCGCGCTGGATTCCGGTGTGGGTGCCCGGGGTGAAGTAGTAGCCGGCGACCTTGATCTTGTCGCTGAGGCCGCGGTCCCGCAGGATCGGCCCGGCGGCCTCGGCGGTCACCGCGGTGCCGATGATGTAGTCGATGTCCGGGGTGGCGGCGAGCACGTCCTCGATCAACCGGGTCTGGGCGTCCTTGCCCGTGTCGCCCCACTTGGTGTCGACGATCTCCACCTTGCTGTCCTTGAGCGCGCTCTTGAAGCCCGCCTCGCCGGCCTCGGCCCAGCCGGCGCCGCTCGGCCCGGGGAACCAGGCGACCTTGACCGGCTCTCCCTTGGAGTCCTTGATGAGCCAGTCGGCCGTGATGGCGGCCAGGTCGTTGAACGAGACGAGCGACTTGGCGGTGATCTTGTCGCTGGACATGCCGTTGACGACGTCGATGATCGGCTTACCGGTCGCCGCCAGGCGGTTCACGGTGCTGTTGAGCCCGTCGTAGGAGATGGCGCCGATCACCAGGGCGTCGGCGCTCTGCGCGCAGTCCTCGATCTGCTGGGTCTGCTTGTCGAGGTTCTCGTAGCCGCCCGCCTCCACCATCGTCATGTTGACGCCGGCTTCGCGCGCCTGCTCGGCCACCCCGTAGTTGAGGCCCAGCCAGTAGGCGTCCTTCATGTGGGGCACCGACACGCAGATGTTCCAGGCCTTCTCCGCCTTCCCCGCGGGCGTGTACTCCGCCTTGGTCCGCTCGCTGTCCATGGAGAAGTCGGCCCACACGTCGACCTTCGCCGGCGCCCAGTTCTTGGCGGGGGCCGCCGAGGCGGCCGCGGCGCCGTCGGCCGAGCCGGTGGGGGTGGATGAGCCGCAGGCCGCAAGCGACAGCATGGCCACAGCGGAGGTCGCCAGGAAGGCGGGATGCTTGAACCGCACGAATGCTCCCTTTATTCGTTCCACATCGGGAACTTCGCGTACAGGGGTGGGATGCCAAGCAGTCAACAGGGATGCCGGTTTCACCGTCTACGTGCGTGCGGGCCAAGGCTGCCGAGCTTGTATTGTGCAGTTGCACAGCGTGAGGCTCCGCCACAGAGAGGAATCCGCCCCATGGCCCTGACGCTCGACCAGCTCATCGCCGAAGCGGTCCTGGAGCTGACACTGGTCACACCCAGCAGCCCTGAGCTGCTGCAACGCACCGTTCGATGGGTCGCGTCCACCGAACTGGTCGACCCCTCCCCCTTCCTGCGCGGGGCCGAGCTGGTGCTGACCACCGGTGCCTTCATCGGCGCGGATGACTACGAAGGGTGGCGGGCCTTCACCCAGCGGCTCAAGGCGGTGCGGGCCACGGCCCTCGGTTTCGGCTGCGGTCTGACGCACCAGGAGGTGCCGCGCGCGCTGGTCGAGTGCGCCACGGCGGTGGACCTGCCGCTGCTGATCGTCCCCTACAACGTGCCCTTCGTACGGATCAGCGAGTTCGTCGCCGACGCGATCATCGCCGACCGGTTCAAGGACATGGGGCGGGCCTCCAATCTCGCCGCCGAACTGGCGAGATTCATCTCCAACGGGGCTCCCCTGGCGGCACTGCTGAAACAGATCGCCGAGGAGATCAAGGGTGAGGCGGCCATCGTCGACATCGACGGAAAGGTGATGGCGAGTTGGCCCTCGCACTGGGAGTGGCAGACGGACCTGGTGCTGGAGGGGCTGGCCACCAACGGGACGACCGGTTACTTCGCGGTACCGCTTGACCAGGCCGGCGCGCACGACCACGTTCTGGTCGGCCGGTCCGACGAGGCCATGGAGAGCGTCCGGATGGCCATGGGCTCGGCGGCGACCCTGGTCGCGATCGACCTGACGCGGAGGTTGCAGGAGGAGCCGTCGAGCGCGACGCGGATGGCCGCGGTGCTCTCCGGCCTGGCCGACTGGACCACGCCCACGACAACGCTGATCAGAGCGTTGCGGGTGGCGGGGTTCGAAAGCGACGTGCCCTTCGTCGTGCTGGTCGCCCATCCGAATCCCGCGTTCTCCGCCGGCTACTCCCTCCGGCTGCGCCTGGCCGTGGAACAGGTGCTGCCCACGGTGCGTTCGGTGCGCAGCGGCGAGACCCTGGTGCTGCTCGCCCAGGGCGACGTCGCCGACGCCACGGGCAAGATCCTGGAGGTTCTCCGGCGGGAGATGCCCAGCCGGCGGATCGTCGTGGCCGGACCGGCACACGACGCCGGGGAGATCCGCATGGTCTTCGCGTCCGCGCGTGCCGTGATCACCCCGGACCAGTCGAGTCCGATCCGCGCCCGCGCCTTCGACCTGACCTCGATCGTGGCCGCGGCCGCCGGCCGGGGCGGGCAGCATGCCGCGCGGGAGTTCCTGCAGCCGTTGATCGATCACGATGCCAAGAGCAACGGCGAGCTGCTCCACACCCTGCGGACCTACCTGCGGCTGGATGCCAGACAGCACACGACGGCCCAGGTTCTGCACGTGCACCGCAACACCCTGCGATACCGGCTCGCCCAGATCGGCAGGCTGCTCGAAGCCGACCTGGACCACCTTGACACCCTGCTGATCTGCAACCTGGCGTACCGGATGTACGACCCGGCGGGCGGATGACGCCGGCTCAGCGGTCGCCCTCGCCGCGCGCGGCGAGGGCCTCACCCAGCTCGTCGGCGTGACGCAGGGTACGGATCAGGAACGGCACCGCGAACGCGATGACCGAGCGCTGCGCCCCGCGGGCCTTCGCCGCCTCGCGCACCTCAGCGGCGATCTTGGACAGCGCGGCCACCGACTGCAGGGTGAGCCCGACGAGCAGGCCGATCCGGTCCGGACGCACCCCGAACCGCCGCAGCGGCCGCAGCCCGCGCTCGACGGCGGACACCACGTCATCGACCCTGGTGGTGATCGTGAACAGGTTCGCCGCGGTCAGCGCGGCCACGATCCGCAGGCATACCAGCACGGCCGCGTCCAGGCCGAGCAACCACCACTGCAGCGCGAACATGAACGCCACCAGCATCCCGAGCGTGCGGGCGACCCGCAGGCAGCGCCCGGGCGAGACCCGTGCCAGCGCGTACCCCAGGACCATGACGGCGCAGATCCCGCCGAGCCACACGGGAGAGCTCAGGACGAACACCACCGCCGCGAGCCCGAGCAGGGCGAGGAACTTCCAGCCGGCCGGTGTCCGGTGCAGCGGACTCGATCCCGGCTCGTACCATCCACCCACCATCAGCCGACGAGCTTCCGGTAGTGGCGCAGCGCGGGGTCCGGCTCGTCGTCGGCCACCACGCGGCCCCCGTCGAGCACGATCACCCGGTCGAAGTCGCCGAGCAGGTCAAGATCATGGGTAACCAGCACGACCCGCTGCCTCAGCCCCGCGAGCAGGGTGCAGAACTGCCTCTTGTTCCGCAGGTCGAGCAGCGTCGTCGGCTCGTCGCAGACGAGCACGTCGGGGTCGAGCACGAGCATCCCGCACAGCGCGAGCAGCTGCTTCTGGCCGCCGGAGAGCTGGTGCGCGGGATGGTCCGCGTAGCCGCCGAGCCCGTGTTCGGCCAGGATCTCGGCCGCCCGCGCGGCACGCTCCCCGGCGGAGAGCCCGCTGCGCCGCAGGGAGAAGGCGACATCCTCGCCCGCGGTCGGCATCACGATCTGGCTGTCCGGATTGGTGAAGACGAACCCGACGCGCCGCCGTACCTCACGGCCCTTGCGACTCGGGTCCAGCCCGTCGACCAGCACCCGGCCGGTGCTCGGCAGCACCAGGCCGTTGATCATGCGGGCCAGGGTGGACTTTCCCGAACCGTTCGCGCCGACGAAGGCCACCCGCCGCTCGGACAGGCGGAGGTTCACCCCGGACAGCACGACCCGCTCGCCGTAGCTGTGCCCGACATCCTCGAACTCGATCACGGAACCGTCTTCCGCCTCGTCCGGAAGCGGTGGATCGCGAGCATCATCCGGTCCGCGTCGCCGGTCTCGCCAACAGGCCCGGCAGGGCGCGATGCACCACGGCGGCGATCAGCGAGGCGGCCACCACCTTGAGCAGATCACCCGGCACGAAGATCAGCGACTGCAGCGCGGCCGCCGGCAGGTCTCCGATGTACACGCCGAGGAACGGGATGCCGATCAGGTAGTCGGCGGCCAGCCCGGCCGCGTTGGCCAGCAGCAGCACCGGCAGCCCGACACGCTTGGCGCGCGACACGATCAGACCTGCGACCAGCGCCGACAGGACCCAGCCGATCAGGAATCCACTGCTCGGCCCGAAGAACGAGGCGATACCACCGTGCCCGCCGGAGAGCAGCGGCAGGCCGATCGCGACCAGCCCGAGGAACAGCGCGACGGACGCGGCGCCACGGCGCGCGCCCAGGATGCTGCCGGCCAGCAACGGCCCGGCGTTCTGGATCACGATGGGGACGCTCGAACCGCCGGCGTAGATTCCGGGAAAGATCCCCAGCACCGCGATGAAGGCGGCGAAGACGACCGTACGGGCAAGATCGACAGCGGGCAGGGGGGAGCGGGACTCTGACACATCAGACACGATATCCGCTGGTCATCCCAGAAACGCCAGGGCCTGCGGGGTGAGCCCCCTCAGCCGTTCGCCGTGGCGGGAAACCCGCGGCCGCGCTTCGGCTCGGCCTCCGAGCCGGGTGCCGGCTCGATGCCGCCCGGGATGGCGGGCGGGAGGATCCCGGTGATGCGGTCCAGCGTCATGTTCGCCTCTCCCGCGGCCCGGTGGCCGGCCCGACGTCCTTCGAACCGCAGTGGTGGTGCAGTGGTGGTACGGTGCGCCGCCGGCCAGGTCGATCTCGTCACCTATTTCGGCGCAGCCGGTATCGGCATAATCGTTGGCCGCGAACAGGTGCGCCGAGAAATCGACGATCCGCTCTCGCATCTCGTCATATCGCGCGGTGCGATCAACCCGCCCCGATCTTTCACCTTGTTTTCCCTTTAACCGGCCTGACCGCGCCCGTGTCTCCATACGGATCGCCACGCACAAGTGACAGACCACTCAGTCCGTCGAACGTCGATCCCGAGATGGCAGACCATGGCGCGGTGTACCCGGGAACACGCGATCAGACGCTTCCCGAAGGGTGAGCCGATTGCGTTTCACGACCCGATGGAAGTCTCGTCGTGAACCGCACCCCGGGGATTCTCGGCTCAACGACCGGTCGGCGTACGAGCGATTACATTACCCCGAATCCCGCGCACGCCCTCTCCGGTCCGGAATTCCTCAGCGTCCCGCCGGAAACTCGTAGATCAGGCGAATCGCGTCGTCGATGGCCTTGTACACGTTGTCGATGGTCCGGCGTCCCATGATCCAGGCGCGCAGCTCCCCGTTGAGGACGGCCGTGAGGACGCTGAAAATCGCCTGGTGGTCCTCGTCCAGAGCCTCCTCGCTCGCGAACCCGGATCTCACGATGTCGACGAAGATCCCGTCGAGCGAGTGGTAGATGTCCGCGACATAAGGGTCGGACGCCGTCTCCAGCACGATGAGAACCCGATAGAACTGGGGCTGCAGCTGAAACGCGCGAACCGTGCGATGAAGCACATCACCGATGCGCTCGCGCTCCGTTTCTCCAGCAGGGGCGGACTTGTCGAGTTTGCGCTTGAGCCCTTCCTGCCACTCCCGGAACGCGGCCGCGAAGAGATGCTCCTTGGAGGTGAAGTACCTGTAGAGCGTGCCCAGCGCCACACCCGAGTCCCGGGCCACGTCGGACACCTTGACCCGTTCGTAATCACTACTCGCGAGGCTTCGCAGCGCGGTGCGCACGATTCGCTCCCGGCGCTCACGCTGGTCTCGGCGAAGCAGCTCGGGCGCGACCGGACCCGAAACGTCAGTAATCACCGGCAGTTCCCCCTCGACCCGCTGGACACTGACCTAGAATACAGCTCTATTTCACTAGTTGATCTGATCAGACTGAGTGAACAGGGTTAATTCTTTGTTGCCTGGTTCACAAAGAGGGAGAACTCCGGGTTCAAAGTGGCCGGTGGCCGGCCCTCGCCCCGCCACCGGCCACCCGCCCCTTCGTCAGTGGATCGTCAGCTGGCCTCCGTCGATGTTCCACGCCTGCCCGGTCACCCACGAGCCCTGGTCGCTGCAGAGGAACACGACCAGGTTCGCCACGTCACCGGGATCACCCGCCCTCCGGAGCGGCACCGTGGTCTCGATGATGCGGTCCCAGGCCTCGTCCGGCAGGTCGTCGAGCCGGGAGGTCCGGACTATCCCGGGACACACGGCGTTGACGCGTATCCCCTCCGGCCCCAGCTCCTGGGCCATCGCCGAGGTCAGCGCGTGCAGTCCCGCCTTCGAGGCGGAGTACGCGGCCGTCCTGGCCCCCATCAGCTTGCCGCCGATGGACGAGATGTTGACGATGCTGCCACCCTCCTTCCTGGCGAGCAGGTGCCGTGCGACCACCCGGCTCAGCTGGAAGGAGCCGGTGAGGTTGGTGCCGATCACGGTGTCCCACACCGCCGGATCCAGCCCCGCCACGCTCACCCGGTCGGCGCCCCGGGAGGCGGCCGCGTTGTTGACGAGGATGTCGACCCGGCCGAGCCCTCGTACGGCCTCGTCGAGGACACGGCCGGCGTTCCCCTCGTTCGCGGCCCCGTCCGTCGTGATGGTCACGCACCGCCGTCCCAGCGCCGCGATCTCCGTCGCGACCGAGGCCAGCCCCTGCCATCCGGCGTTCCGCTCGGGTTCGGGAAACGCCTCCGGTGGCCGGTCGGTGCCGGTCACGGCGACGTCGCAGCCCGCCCCGGCCAGGCCGAGGGCGATGGAGCGGCCGATGGATCGCATCCGCGCCGCTCCCGTGACGAGCGCGACCTTGCCCTCGAATCCGGTCAGCAACATGACGGGGACCTCAACCTGTGATCTTCTCGTACCTGGTGGTGCCGTCGAAGTCCTGCACCTCTCCGATGGGGACCAGCCTGCCCGCGGCACGGTCCAGCCGCTGCTGCCGGACCCCTTCGAGCAGGTAGTCGTCGCCGTCACCGGTGCGCACCTTCACACCCGGCAGGTAGATGGTCGGTTCGGTCACCTCCATGTTGTGCGCCGACTCCATCACGCCCACCCGGTCCATGGTCTTGGCGTGCTCGATCGCCCACGTCGCGAGCATCCCGGCCGTCCAGCCGCCGACGGCCGTGGACGGCACCTGCTTCTCGTGCCCGGGTGTCTTCTCGAACCACTCCAGATAGAGCTTGATCTGCGGTAGGTCGGCGTTCTCCGGCAGGTCGGGGTCGTAGGCGGTGGTGGAGATGACCAGGCCGTCACCCGCCCCCGGCTGCAGCTTCTTGAGCAGTGACAGGCCGAGCTGTGCCGCCTGCAGGATGCGCGGCTTCCACCCGCTGGCGTGCACGTGGTTCAGCGCCTGCATCGCCTGCAGGCCGATGGCGATGTCGTAGAACGTGTCGGCGCCGGACGCGGCCAGGCTGGTGATCTGGTTGGCGACGTCGGGGTCGGTGGACTCGAAGGACTCCGTCTTCACGATCTCGATGTTCGAGTCGGCGATGCCCTTCTTGAAACCCTGCAGGTAGGCGCGGCCGAGGTCGTCCTCCTGGTGCAGGATCGCGACTTTGGCGTTCGGGTTGACCGACTTCAGGTACTCCCCGGTCGCCTTGGCCTCCAGCAGGTAGGAGATGCTTCCCGCGGGCCCGCCCCAGGGGTAGTCCGGGTTGCCGAGCTCGGGCGCTCCCGAGGTGGGGAACAGGGAGGGCACACACTCCTTGGCGAGCAACGGCCGCGCCGCCAGGTTCCCGGACGTGCCGAACAGGCCGAGCATCGCGAAGACCTTGTCCTGGGAGATCAGCGCGGAGACGTTGGCCTTGGTCTTGGTGGCCACGTACTGGTCGTCCTTGGCGATCAGTTCGACCTTGCGCCTCTTACCGTCCGGCCCCTGGATGCCGCCCTTGCTGTTGACGTAGTCGAAGTAGGCGTTCATCCCGACCACGAAGCCCCCGCCGACGGCGACGAGTGGTCCGGACATCGGTTGCGACACGCCGAGTTTGATCGTGGTGTCGGTCAGTCCCTCGGTGCCGTTGTCGGGGCAGCCGGCCGCCGCCCCGCTGGAGGCGGGCGCGGGCCGGTCGGCGCCCGCGGCCGAGACGGCGCTGCCGCCGCAGGCCGTGGCGGAAAGGGAGAGCACGGCGATGACGGCGAGCAGCCGTACCTGAGATCTGTGGGTCATCGGTTCTCCTTCGGGTGGTGCGCGGAGGGCCGGAGTCAGGCGGCGACGGGACGGGGGGAGTTGGGTTCCTTCTCCGGTGTGACGGCTCCGCCACGCGGCCCGCGGAGCCGTTGGATCACGGTCCTGGCGCCTCCGGCGAGGCCCTGGGGCAGGAAGAAGGTGAGCAGGATCAGCAGCACGCCGTACACCGCGGGCGTGAGCTGGGGGTTGACGCCGGCCGCGGCCAGCAGTTCGGGGACGTAGTGCAGGAACACCGCGCCGAGGATCGGGCCCACCAGGGTTCCCGATCCGCCGATGGCCATGCCGAGCAGCAGGTTGATCGACACCAGGACGGTGAAGTCACCGGGGCTGACGAACTGGTTGGCGACCGTGAACATCCATCCGGCCACGCCGGCCACCGCGGCGCTGGCGGCGAACACGGCCACCTTCGTCGCCTTGACGTTGACGCCCACCGTGTGCGCCGCCACGTGCTGGTCGCGGATCGCGATGAGAGAGCGGCCGATCGAGCTGTGCATGACGTTGCGGATGAGCAGGAAGACCAGCGCGGTGATCGTCAGCAGCACCCAGTACTGCCACGCGACGTCGGAGACGCCCAGCGAGGCGGGGGCGCTCAGGTTCCGGTCGACGGTCAGCCCGGCGGTGCCGCCGGTCCAGTCGGTGAAGCGCACCGGTATCTGGGGGAACACCAGGGCCAGCGCCATCGTGACGAGCGCCAGGTTCATGCCGCGGATCCGCAGGGCCGGAATACCGGCCACCGCGCCCACCAGCGCGGCGATGAGGATCGCGAGCGGCAGCACCGTCCAGTAGGACCAGCCGTAGTTCTGCACCGCCAGCGCCGTGGTGTACGCGCCGAGGCCCATCAGCGCGCTGTGGCCGATCGACGGCTGCCCGTTGAAACCGGTCAGCAGGTTGAGGCTCATCACGGCGACGGCGAGGAAGAGCACCTCCAGCAGGCCCCGGATACCGGTGACTCCCAGGACGAACGGGGCCAGGAAGAGAAGGACCAGGCCGGCGAGCCAGGGCGCCGCGCTGACTGTCGTTCGCATTGTGGTCATACCCGCTCCACCGGAACGCGGCCGAACAGCCCCTGCGGGCGGATCAGCAGGACGAGAAGGATCACCGCGAACGCGGTCGCGAGCTGGAGCTGGTTACCGATGAAGGGCAGGTAACCGGCCGACAGGGACTGGATGAGGCCCACCAGCACGCCGCCCACCAGGGCACCGGGCGCGCTCTCGAAGCCGCCCACCACGGCCGCGGCGAATCCGTACAGCAGGAGGGTGGCCATCATGTTCGTGCTGACGAACACGACCGGTGCCACCAGGACCGCCGCGAGGGCTCCGATCGCCGACGCCAGCCCCCAGCCGATCATCATCATCCGGCTCACGTCGATCCCGACCAGGCGGCTTGAGGAGGGGTTCATGGCGGCGGCGCGCAGGCCGAGGCCGAGCTTCGTGCCCATGAAGAGCTGCCGGATGAGCAGCGCCACGAGCAGGAAGACGACGACCGTGCCGATCTCCAGGTAGCTGATGTTGACGCCGCCGAGGTTCAGCCCCCCGTCCGGGAACGGCGACTCCAGCCGTTCGGTGTCGGTGCTGAAGATGTATCCGGCCAGGGCGTTGATCGCGAGGAAGAGGCCGAGCGTGACGATCAGCAGCCTGAGGTGGTTGTTGGTCCCTCCCTCGAAGGGCCGGATCACGACGCGTTCGATGACCGCCCCGAGCAGGAAGGCGAAGAGGATGCCGATCGGGATGGCGACGACCAGGGCGAGCCCCAGCCCCAGGGTCTGGTCCGCCAGTTTCCAGACCACGAAGGTGCTGAACATCGCCATCTCGCCCTGGGCGAAGTTCATCAGTCCGGTGGAGCGATAGATGAGCACCAGGGCCAGTGCGACGGCCCCGTAGAGAAACCCGTTCGACGTTCCGTCGACCAGGCGTTGGATCAGCAGTTCCATTGCGGTCTCAAACTCCCAGGTAGGCCCGGCGGATGGAGTCGTCGCCGCGCAGTTCCTCGGCGGTGCCGGTCGAGACGATCCGGCCGTGCTCCAGCACGTACGCGCGATCGGCGACCGACAGCGCGAGTTCGGCGTTCTGCTCGACGAGGAGCATCGCGGTGCCGGTCTGCCTGTTCATCTCGGCCAGGCTCCGGAACAGCTCCGCGACCAGCATCGGCGCCAGTCCCATCGAGGGCTCGTCCAGCAGCAGCAGCTTCGGTGCGCCCATCAGGGCCCGCGCCACCGCGAGCATCTGCTGCTCGCCTCCGCTCATGCTGCCCGCGAGCTGGCCGCGTCGCTCCGCCAGCTGGGGGAAGACCTCGAACCAGCGCTCCATCGCGCCGGGCACCTCCCGCGCCGGCCGGTGGTAGGCGCCGAGCCGCAGGTTCTCCTCGACGGTGAGGTCCACGAAGGTGCCACGTCCCTCGGGCACGTGTCCGATGCCGAGCCGGGCCCGCTGGTCGGCGCGGAGCCCGCCCACCTGCCGGTCGGCGAGTTCGATCGTCCCCTCTGCCGGGATCTCGCCGCTGAGCGCGCGCAGCGTGGTGGTCTTGCCCGCGCCGTTCGCCCCCAGGATGACGACGATCTCGCCGGGTTCCACATGGAAGGTCAGGTCCCGCAGCACGATGAGCGATCCGTAGCCCGCGGTGAGGCCGGTGACGGCCAGTGCGGCGGTCATGCGGCGGCTCCCAGGTAGGCGGCGACCACGGCCGGGTCCGTCGACACCTCACCGGGCGGCCCCTGGGCGATGACCTGTCCGAGGTTGAGCACGATCACCTTCTCCGAGATGGTCATGACCAGGCCCATGTGGTGTTCCACCAGGAGCACCGTGAGCCCGTGCGTCTCCCGGAGCGAGCGGATCGTCGTGCCCAGTTCCTCGACCTCGCCGTGGGTCAGGCCCGCGGCGGGCTCGTCCAGCAGCAGCAGGCGCGGGCCGCTCATGACGGCGCGGGCGATCTCGATGCGCTTCAGCGTGCCGAAGGGAAGCCCCGCCGCCGGCTGGTCCGCGAGATGGGCGAGCCGGAGCTCGGTGAGCACCTCCAGGGCGCGTCCTCGCGCCTCCCGCTCTCGGCGCCTCTCCCCCGGCCAGCGCAGGGCGCACGCCAGGACGTTGGAGCGGTGCGCGGTATGGCCGCCGAGCAGCACGTTCTCCAGCACGGTCAGGCGCGGGAACAGGGCGAGGTTCTGGAAGGTCCGTCCGATCCCGCGGGAGGCGAGCGCGTGGGAGGGCAGCGTGAGGATGTTCTCGCCGGCGAACTCGATGCTGCCGTCATTCGGCCGGTACAGGCCGCTGACGCAGTTGAACACGCTGCTCTTCCCGGCACCGTTGGGGCCGACAAGGGCGACGAGGGCGCCTTCCTCCACGGCGAAGGACACGCCGTCCAGGGCGCGTACACCGCCGAACCTCAAGGTCAGGTCCTGTACGTCAAGGAGGCTCATGAACGGCCTCCGCTGCTTTGGGGGGTGGGTGGACTGTAGGCGATCATGGAACCGCCCCTTCCTGGATGACACTTGTCGAATCGGGCACGTGTCGGGACATCTGAGTCGGCGGGGACGACGTCTGTGGGGGTGAGATTCACCAGGCGCCCTCGCCGGTCCGGCGATCGGGTTGCGTCCGATCCTGAAACAGGATTCTTGTTTCGTCAAGGTTTCCGGGGACTCGACACGGTGAAGTCCCGCAGCCCGGCCGCTTGACAAGAAGTGTCATGTTTAGCCAGTTCAGGAGCCTATATCTCGCCGATAACGACTACGGGGCGGACTCGGAGCAGGGGCGCCAGACAAGGCTTTGAGGTGATGAATGAAAACCTCGTTTCTAAATGCGTGCGAGGCATGGCGAGGTCGCGCGATGGCCGTGGCCCTGGCCGTTCTGCAGATGGTCGTGTCGGGACAGGGGTGGTGTTTGGAGGTGTAGAG
>NZ_JBEXGU010000172.1:0-19574 GCF_040607515.1 Streptosporangium sp. NPDC005286
ATACTTACGCCCCCCATCGTGCATGAGTAGCACATCTTCATTCAGCACCATTCTCGGCGTCTCAAGGGTCGGCCCCGGGACACCCGGTGCTGTGACCGGCGAACCTTCCCGGTCACAGTTCCGATGTTCCTCAGACCCCGAGAATGGTGCTGAATGAAGATGTGCTACTCATGCACGATGGGGGGCGTAAGTATCGGTAGAAGTCGGCGGATCCTGGTTGCGGCCGTCGTGGTGATTAGGCTGGTCGTCCTGGACACCCGGATTTCGGCCTGCCGCCGCCTCGGACCCTCCTGACCTCCATGCAGTGGGTTGCGCTCGTCCTCGCCATGCTGATCGTGTACGGCGCGGCTGTACGGCGCACCGCGGAGGTGGCCGGGGTGGTGGCGCTTGCCTTTGTCGTCATTACGGGTGGGGTCTCCGGCTTTCCGGGGTGGCGGGTCCGTGATGTCGTCGGGAGCCTGTTGCTGGCCGCCGGATTGGCTGCGGTGGCGTGGGCGCTGGGGCGGTGGCGGCGGCGGGTCCTTGCCAAGCGGGATGCGCTCGCCGCCTTTCTGGCCGGGGTTGAGGCAGTGCCCGCGACGGCTGCCGCGGTGGAGCGGCTTCGGCTGGCCGGCGAGTTGCACGACACCGCGGCTCATCGGCTCACCGGCATCGTGGTCGGCGCGGCCTCAGCGCTGCGGCTGGGGGATGCGCGGCTGGTGGCGTCTGCGCTGGAGCACGCGGCGGCTGAGGGGCGGCTGGTGGTGAGGGAACTGGCCGCGCTCACGGATGGTGTTCCCGGGGTGCCACGGCTGGCCGACGTCGACACGCTGGCCGGACCCGGGGTGGTGTACCGCAGGACGGTGGACGAGGTGCGGGAGGAGGTGGCGGCGGTCGCGTACCGGGTGGTGCGGGAGGCGCTGACCAACGCCGCCCGATACGCGCCGGGCGCGCAGGTGCGGGTGGAGCTCGCCGCTACCGACGGAGACCTGCTGGTGACGGTGATCAACCAGGCCGGGGAAGGCGGCAGGGCGGAGGACGGCCTCGGGGCGGGAAAGGGGCTGGCCGGGCTCAGGGCGGCCGCGGCCGAGTGCGGAGGAACGCTGACCGCCGGCCCCCGGGGTGATGGGTGGGCCGTGGTGGCGTCCTTCCGGATGACGACACGGGGGCGGGGGAGGAAGGACGGGTGGCGGGGGAGACGGGGGGCGGATTGGGCGTTGGCGGCGTTGGCCGTCGGATTGTCGGTCGGGACCAGCCTGCTCGACAGCGACCCCGCCGACCTGTTGCTTCTCCTTCCCCTCTGCGCCCTCCACGCACTACCGCTCGGCTGGCGCAGACGGGCACCCGGCTTCGCGCTGGCGGTGGCGCTGTCGATCTACCCGGTGCTGGTGGCGACGCGAGCCGTACCGCCCGCGGGAGATGTGTTCCTGTGGTGCTCGTGGGTGGAACTGGCGCTGCTCTACGCCATCGGACTAAGCAGGAAGGGCCTTCCTGCCTGCCTGGGCATGGCGGCGGTAGGTGGGCTGGCGCTGGCGGCCGGCCCGGGGATCACGGGCAACCGGCTGGGCGCGTGGGTGGTGCTGGGCCTGGGCGTCACCGTGCTCGCCGTCACCGCCTGGGCACTTGGCGCGGCCGTCGCGACGATTCGGGCGCGGCGGTCGGTCGGGGAGGCGCAGGCGCGCACGGCGACGGGTGAGCTGACGGCGGCAGCCGTACGAACGGAGCGGGACAGGATCGCGGGCGGTTTGCGGCGTACGGCGATGCGCCACGTGGAGGCGGTCGTGGCGGCGGCAGATGCGGGCCGGCTCGCCGACGCGCTGGCCGAGGCCAGGGGTGGACTCACCACACTCAGAGACCTGCTCGAAGAGCTGGGCGAGATGGGAGATCCGGCCCCTACGCTGGCCGGAGTAGCGGCGCTGGCCTCCCGCAAGGGCGCCATCGTCAAGTTCACGGGCGAGCGCCGCGAGGTGGACCCGGCGGTCCAGGTGGCCGCGTTCAGAGCGGCAGAGCAGTTCTTCGAGCACGGCGACGAGGTGACCGTGGCCTACCTGAACGGTGGCGTGAGCATCGAGGGCAAGGCCACGGCCGGGTTCCGAGACCTCGCCGACGCGGTCGGGGGGGAACTGATCACCATGGCTGATGGCACGATACGGGTATGGCTACCCGAATGATCACCATTCTTGTCGCCGACGATCAGGCGGTCGTGCGGGCGGGCATAGCGGCCGTCCTGGACGCCGAGCGCGATATGACCGTGGTGGGTCAGGCGGCCGACGGGCAGGCGGCGGTCGAGCTGACTCTCCAGTCGCGCCCCGACGTGGTGCTGATGGACGTCAGGATGCCCGGCCTCGACGGCCTGCGGGCCACGGCGCGCATCACCGCCGAGGTGCCCGGGACGCGGGTGGTGGTGCTGACCACGTTCGGGCTGGACGACTACGTCTTCGGCGCGTTGCGTGCCGGCGCCGCCGGGTTCCTGCTGAAGGACGCGGAGCCCGAGCGGGTGATCGACGCGGTCCGGGTGGTCGCAGCCGGAGACGCCATGCTCGACCCAGGCATCACGAGGCGGCTCATCGACCGATTCGCGCAAGAGCCGCCGCCGTACAACGGCAGCACGGGCGTGCTCACGCCGCGCGAGACCGAAGTGCTCAAGCAGGTCGCCACCGGCCTGAGTAACGCCGAGATCGGCGCGGTGCTCGGTATCAGCCCGGCCACCGTCAAGGACCACATCGCGGTGATCCTCGGCAAGCTCGGCGTACGCAACCGCCTTCAGGCCACCATCGCCGCGTACGAGACGGGCCTGGTCCGCCCCGCCGCGCGGCGGGGGGAGCAGCCCATCCTGACGGAGGAAGAACCGGCCTCCTCACCTTCCTAGCGTTGATCCCATGAAGCTTGTCCTGGGGGCCGTCCTCGCCCTGATCCTCTCGCCGCTGATCTTCTTCGGCGTCGCCATGGTCGTGCCCGTGTACCCGGTCTTCGCCGGAGCGGCCGCCGTCTCGATCGTGTCGATCACATGGCTGGTCGCGCGAAAAGCACTGTATGTCGTAGGTGTCACCGTTGTGCTCTGCGGTATCGCCGCCGTCACCGTCCTGCTCCCGTTTCCCGCGCCGGTGCCGGTGATTCCGGCGGGTGTGCGGTTCTGGGACCTGCCCACCGGCTCCCGCCTGGCCTACGTCAGCGAACCGGCCAGGGGTACGGCCAGACCGTATCCGGTGATCTTCCTGCACGGCGGTCCCGGCACACCGGGTGAGGGGGTCCCGGAGGGCGGGCGGGAACTGGCCGGTGAGGGGTTCGACGTCTATGCCTACGACCAACTCGGCGCTGGACGCTCCACGCGCCTCGACGATGTCAGCGGTTACACGGTGGCCAGGCACGTCGCCGATCTCGACGCCGTCCGCAGCGCGCTCGGCGCCGAGCGGGTGATCCTGGTCGGCAGGTCCTGGGGCGGCACCCTGGCGGCCGCGTACATGGCGGCCCATCCCGGCCGTGTCGCCAGGGCCGTGCTGACCTCGCCGGGAGCGATCTGGGAGCCTGCCTATCCCGACGGCGTGGGCTCGCCCTGGGGCAACGGGGACGGGCCCGACGGTTCGCTGCGCTTCCTCGTCCAGAACGTCCTGCTCGGGCTCAACCCGGCGGCCGCGCATAGCATGGTGCCCGACCGCGAGGCGGACGCCTACTTCCGCGAACTGCTCATCTCCGCCAAGGACGCCACCGGCTGCCCGGGGGCGGCGCCCGCGCCCACGCACACCAATCAGCCCGGCTTCTACGTCAACCAGGTCACCTCCGCAGACGCGGAGACCGTACCTGATCCCAGGCCCAAGCTGCGCCGGGTCCACGTGCCGACGCTGATCGTGCGCGGCCAGTGCGACTACCTCAAGTGGCAGGTCACCGACGAATACCGGCGCACTCTGCCGAACTCGACATTCCTCTACGTGCCCGGCGCAGGGCACTCCATCGCCAACGGCCGTCCTGACCTCTACCGCGAGCTTCTGACGGCCTTCCTCCTCGGGAGAAAGCTACCTACGCCCTAGCCAGTACTACAGTCATGCCCCGCGATCTATAGTTTGGTTTATGTCGGATGTGGTGACGTCTGAGGATCTGCAGTCTTGGGCGGCGGGGCTGGATGGATTGTTCGGGCGGGTGGAGCCGCGTCGGCAGGCGCGGGCGTACCTGACGGGGGCTGCTGGCGCCGGTGGAGCGTAAGAACGGCTGGCAACCGGCGGAGGCCGCAGGTGATTCCCAGCCTCATCGGATGCGGCGATTGCTGAACAACGTGCGGTGGGATCCTCGGGACGTCCGTGTTGACCTGCGTGATTACCTGATCGAGCAGCTTGGGGATCCGAGCGGAGTGCTGATCGTGGATGAGACCGGGTTCGTCAGGAAGGGCACCCGGTCGGCTGGGGTGCAGCCCAGGAATGGCCGGATCGGCGACCTCATCCTGTCCGGCGGTGAACATCCACCCCACCGAGTCGAGTAGCACCTGATCTCCCATCCGGCGGTCACCGACATTGCGGTGATCGGTGCCGCCTACCCCGGAATCGGCCCAGCGGGTGCTGGCCGTGATCCATCCAGCCGCAGGCGACGACCTGCGGGCCCACTGCGCGGACGCCCTGGCCTCCTGCAAATTTTCATCCCCGAGCTGATCAGCCTGTGGTGGCAGGGCCGCTTCCCGTTCGACCGCCTGATCCGTACCTACCCGCTCGGCGAGATCAACGATGCCGAGCGTGACTCCTTGAGCGGTGCGACGATCAAGCCCGTCCTACTGCCGGGCTCATGAGGTCGATCGTGGTCGCCGGCGCGGGCAGCGCCGGTCTCGCCGCCGCCGAGACCATCCGCAGGGAGGGGTACGACGGACGCCTGACCCTCCTCGGCGGCGAGCCCGGGCCCCCTACGACCGGCCGCCGCTGTCCAAGCAGGTGCTGGCGGGAACCTGGGACCTGGGCCGGGTGGCCCTGCGTCCGCCGGAGCACTAGGCGGCCCTCGACATCGACCTTCGCACCGGCTGTCCCGCTACCGGGGCCGACCTGGCCGCCGGAGAGGTCGTGCTCGGCGACGGCGGGCGGGTGCCCTTCGACGGCCTGATCGTCGCCACCGGCGTCGAGCCGAGGCGGCTGCCCTTCGGGCACGACCTGGCCGGAGTCCACCTGCTGCGGGACGACCGTGACGTCATGGCGCTCCGGGCGGCCTTCGAGGCGGGGCCGCGGCTGGTGATCGTCGGGGCCGGGTTCCTCGGCGCCGAGGTCGCCGCCACCGCCCGCGGACTCGGCCCTGAGGTCACGCTCGTCGATCCGCTGCCGGCGCCCATGCTGCGGCAGCTCGGCGCCACGCTCGCCGGGCGGGTGACCGAACTGCACCGCGCCCAAGGCGTACGGCTGCGGATGGGAACCGGCGTGCTCGGCATCACGGGCGAGCGGGGCCGCGTCACCGCCGTCGCGCTGGACGACGGCACGGTCGAGCCGGCCGACTGCGTGCTCGTCGCCGCGGATCCACGCCGAACGTGGCCTGGCTGCGCTCCTCGGGCCTGCCGCTGGCCGACGGGATCGTCTGCGCCGCCCACTGCCGCGCCGCCCCCGGCGTGTACGCCGCCGGCGACGTCGCATCCTGGACTCCACCCCCGGTACGGCCGCATGCGCCTTGAGCATCGGATGAACGCCACCGAGCAGGGGATCGCCGCCGCGCGCAACCTCCTGGATGGGGATGTTGCCGTGTTCGCGCCCATGCCATACTCCTGGACCGACCAGTACGAAACGAAGATCCAGATCCACGGCGTGATCCCATCCCACGCCGAGCTCGTCGTCGCCGAAGGCGACCTGGACGGAGACCGGTTCACCGTCCTCTACCGGGCGGGCAGCCGCACCCACGCCGTCCTCACCTGGAACGACCCGAAATCCGCGCGCCGCTACCGGCAGGAGCTGGCGGCCGGGGACCCCCCCACAAGCCGAAGAAGGCGACCATGACAGAGACGCAGTCCTCAACCCTCGCTGAGACCCTGGCCCAGCGATTCCCCTGGCCTCGGCCGGTCATCGACCCGCCGGACGCCTACGCCCAGCTGCGCGCGGAGAACCCGGTGGTCCGCGTCACGCTGATCAGCGGCCAGCAGGCCTGGCTGATCACCCGCTACGACGACGTCCGGGCCATTCTGGCCGACCCCCGGGTGAGCGCCGACACCCGCAAACCCGGGTTCCCCAGCCTCGGCTACCAGCCATCGGAGCACGAGCGCCCGTTCCTCCGGATGGACCCGCCGGAGCACACCGTGTTCCGCCGCCTGCTGTCGAAGAACTTCATGGTCAAGCGGGTGGAGTCGCTCCGCCCCGACATCCAGCGCCTGGTCGACAAGACCATCGACGCGATGCTTGCCCGGCCGGAGCGCCCGGTCGACCTGGTGGAGCACCTGGCCCTGCCGGTGCCGTCCACCGTGCTGAGCTGGATCCTCGGCGTACGGGCGGAGGACCGCGTGTTCTTCAACAAGGTCACCGAGGCACTGATGAACGGCAGCGACGTCACCGACCCCCAGGCCATGCAGCGCTTCCTCCAGGCGATCCAGGACCTGAACGCGTACACGGCCGAGGTCGTGGCCGAGAAGCAGGCTCAGGAGGACCCCGGCGACGACATCCTGGGTCAGCTCGTCCGGGCCGCCCGCGAGGGGACCGTCACCCACCAGGACATCCTCAACACCGGCCTGCTGTTCGTCCTCGCCGGTTACGACACCACCGCGAATATGACCGCGCTCGGTACGCTGACCCTGCTGCAGCACCCGGACCAGCTTGCCGAACTGCGTGCGAACCCGGCGCTCATCCCGGCCGCGATCGAGGAACTGCTGCGCTACCTGACCATCGTGAACCTGATCGTCCTGCGGGTCGCCGCCGAGCCCATCGAGATCGGCGGTCAGGTGATTCCGGCCGGGGACGGGATCATCCCGCTGAACATCTCCGCCAACCGCGACGACGCCCACTATCCGGACGCGGCGACCTTCGACATCCACCGCGGCGCGCGCGACCACTTCGCCTTCGGCCACGGGGTGCACCAGTGCATCGGCCAGCCGCTGGCCAGGGTCGAGCTGCATGTCATCTTTGAGACCCTGCTGCGCCGGATTCCGACACTCAGCCTGGCGGTGCCGGTCGAGGAGATCCCTTTCAAGATCTGGTCGCCCATCAACGGTGTGTTCAGGCTTCCGGTTACCTGGTAAGGAATGGCATGATCATCAACGGTGTAAATGTGCCGGCGGCCGGGATGTTCGACGTGATCGACCCGGCTACGGGCAAGGTCTTCGCCCAGGCGCCCGACTGCGGCCCCGAGCACTAGTAGGACTTGGTTACCTCGGGTAAGAGACGGTATGTCACCTGCTTTGGGGGCGAGGAAACATGGCCCCTCAAGGACTCGAGGCCGTGCGGGCGCGACTGGAGACGTTTGCCGCTGAGGTGTTCTCCTGTTTCGCCCGTACTGATCAGCGGCGGTGGGGCGCGCGGTATGTGCGTGGCCTGCTGAGCGATGTGGCGCGTAAATCGATGCTTGCCGTGCATGTCTCCCAGCCGTCCCACCACCGGCGTCGCGACGGCGCCCGCGAGCAGCGTGGCGGTGATCGCCCAGGTGGTGTCGGACACCGTGGCGCTCAGCAGCCTGGGGAACTGGGGGATCAGGGGGATCACCAGGGTCTGCATCAGCGAGACCACGATCCCGGCGAGGGCCGGCACCACCACGACGGTATTCGTCCGCGGCGGGACGGATGCCACGGCAGGTTCGGCATGGGGCATGGCGAAATCTCCGGCCTGACAGTACGGGTGCGGATGGTCTGACAGATTTTAGACAGGTTTTAAGTCAGTTGCTTGACTTAAGTTAACAACATCGGTTGACTGATCGTGACTCGAAGGTCGGTTCCGAGGGGGCATGGTGAGTCAGGGTGACGGTGGGCCGAAGCTGAGCTATCCGATTCCCGGCGAGGCGGCTTTGGAGCCGCCGGCCGAATGGGCGCGACTGCGGCAGGGGTGTCCGGTCGCGCGGGTGACGCTGCCCAGCGGGGACGAGGCGTCGCTGGTCACGCGCTATGAGGACGTCAGGCGGGTGCTGTCCGACCCGCGGTTCACCCGGCCGACGCGCGCGGACGACGCGGCCCGGATCTCGGCCAACGAGTCGGGCGGGCTGTTCAACGATGAGATGTCGATGTCGATACCGCAAGCCGGTGAGGGGCATAAGCGGTGGCGGCGGATGATCGGCAAATGGTTCACCGTCAAGCGCATGGCCGCGCTGCGACCGGGGATGGAGGCGATGGCCGAGCGGCTCGTCGACGACATGCTGGAGCGGGGCCGGCCGGCGGACCTCAAGGCGAGCCTGGGCTTCCCGCTGCCGGTGTGGGTGATCTGCGACCTGCTCGGGGTCCCGGACTCGGACCGGGACAGGTTCGCGTACTGGTCCGACACGTTGCTCAACCTGACCCGGTACACGCAGGCGGAGATCGACGCGGCACAGGCCGAGTTCGTCACGTACATGGCCGCCCACATCGCCGCCAAGCACGCGGAACCGGGCGAGGACCTGCTCAGCGAGCTCATCACCGGCGCCGACGCCGACGGCGAGCGGCTGTCCGACGCGACACTGGTGGCCACCGGCCAGGGTCTGCTGGTCGCCGGACACGAGACCACCGCGAACATGATCGGCAAGATGGTGGCGATGCTGCTGGCCGACCGGCGGCGCTGGGAGCGGCTCCTGGCGGATCGGTCGCTGGTGCGCTCCGCGGTGGAGGAGGCGCTGCGGTTCGACGCCAACCCGGGATTCGGCATGCCGCGCTATCTCGGTGAGGAGATCGAGGTCGCCGGGACCCTGCTACCGCCTGGGACGACCGTGGTGTGCAGCATGGCCGCGGCCAACCGCGACGAGAGTGCCTTCGAGGGTGCCGACGAGATGAATCTCGGCCGCAGCCCGAACCCCCATCTGGCCTTCGGTGTCGGCGCGCACTCGTGCCTGGGGCAGGCACTGGCCCGCACCGAGTTGCAGGTCGTGCTCGAGGTGCTGCTGCGCCGGCTTCCCTCCCTGGAACTCGCCGTTCCGGTGGAAGAGCTGCACAAGGTCGAGGGGCTCGTCGTCGGCGGGTTGCGCGAGGTTCCGGTGCGATGGTGACCATGGCCGGCAGGACCGCCCGGGCCGAGCGGGCCGGTGCGACGCGGGAGTCGATCCTGGTGGCGGCGGAGCGGTTGTTCGCCGAGCACGGGGTGTTCGCCGTCTCCAACCGTCAGGTCAGTGAGGCCGCGGGGCAGGGAAACAACGCCGCGGTCGGCTATCACTTCGGGACCAAGGCCGATCTGGTCCGTGCCATCGTGCGCAAACACGCCGAGCAGATCGAGCGGGTACGCGTGCGGATGCTGGCCGAGATGGGCGACAGCTCGAACGTGCGGGACTGGGTGGCCTGCCTGGTGCGCCCGAGCGCCGAGCATCTGGCCGCCTTGGGAGACCTCACGTGGTATGCCCGGTTCGGTGCCCAGGTGATGACCGACCCCGCATTCCGCGAAATCATGGTCGACGAGTCTCTCACCTCGCCGTCGCTGCACCAGGTCCTCGACGGGCTGAACCGCTGCCTTCCCGAACTGCCGGCCGAGGTGCGTGCCGAGCGCGGTGACATGGCCCGTCAGCTGATGGTGCACATGTACGCCGAGCGTGAGCGCGCTCTCGCGGAGGACACCCCCACCCCCCGGTCCAGCTGGCACGACGCCGCGACCGGGTTGATCGACGCGCTCGTCGGGCTGTGGCTGGCACCGGTCACGCCCTGCCCATGACGGGAGCCGTCGCGCCTCGGTGAATCGCGGGCAAAGGAGGAGCTGACCATGAAAGTCACTGTGGACGAGGTCAAATGCCGCGGTGCCGGCCAGTGCGTGCTGATCGCACCGGAGGTGCTCGATCAGCCCTGCGATGACAGCCGAGAGACGCCGGTCCGACACCGCTCTCGGCGACGACCACTGCCCCTTCAGGAGGGGAAGTGCTCATCAACGCCTGCCGCGAACATGTCGCGGTACGGGTTCCATTGGAGGAATCAATGACCAGTACGTTGAATCCGGCGAGTGAGCACCCCGCGGAGACTCCGGAGTACCCGATGGCCCGGGCGGCGGGCTGCCCGTTCGACCCGCCCCCGACTCTGCGGGCCAAGCAGCAGGAGGGACCGCTCGCCAAGGTCCGTCTGTGGGACGGCAGCACCCCGTGGCTGGTGACCCGTTACGCCGAGCAACGGGCACTGCTGGCCGACCCGAGGGTCAGCGCCGACGTCACCCGGCCCGGCTACCCGAGCTCGGCCCCCGTCAACGGCTCGTCGAAGGTCAGCTTCATCCTGATGGACGATCCCGAGCATGCTCGGCTGCGGCGGATGGTGACGGCGCCGTTCGCCATCAGGCGGGTGGCCGCGCTGCGGCCGGCCGTGCAGAAGATCGTCGATGACCTGATCGACGACATGCTCGCCGGCCCGAAACCGGTCGACCTGGTCGAGGCGTTCGCCCTGCCGGTGCCCTCACTGGTGATCTGCGAGTTGCTCGGTGTGCCGTACGCCGACCACGACTTCTTCCAGGACAACAGCAAGACCGTCATCAAGCGGGACGCGACGCCCGAGCAGCGGTCGGCCGCCCTCGGCCGGCTGGCCGGCTACCTGAACGACCTGTTGGGCGAGAAGCTCACCAACCCCGGTGACGACATGCTGTCCGGGCTGACCGAGCGGATCAGGACCGGGGAACTGTCCCGGCAGGAAGCGGCCCAGATGGGGGTGCTGCTGCTGATCGCCGGGCACGAGACCACCGCGAACATGATCGCGCTCGGCACGCTCGCCCTGCTGGAACACCCCGACCAACTGGCCCTCCTCCGCGACTCAGGCGATGAGCGGCTGGTCGCCTCGGCGGTGGAGGAACTGCTGCGCTACCTGAACATCACGCACAACGGGCGGCGCCGGGTGGCGCTGGAGGACATCGAGATCGCCGGGCGGCTCATCCGCGCCGGCGACGGGCTGATCTTGGCCAACGACATCGGCAACCGTGACCCCGAGGCGTTCCCCGACCCCGACCGGCTGGACATCCAGCGCGACGCCCGCCGCCACGTGGCCTTCGGCTTCGGAGTGCACCAGTGCCTGGGCCAGTCGCTGGCCCGGCTGGAACTGCAGATCGTCTACAGCACCCTCTACCGGCGCATCCCCACCCTGCGGCCGGCCGCGGATCTGGACCAGATCCCGTTCAAGCACGACGGGTCCGTCTACGGAGTCTACGAACTCCCCGTGACCTGGTGACCTTCCCTCGCACGGCAGACAACCGACTACGCCGATAACCAGGAGGATCTCATGAAGGTGACCATCGACCAGGACAAGTGTGTCGCTTCCGGACAGTGCGTGGTCGCTGCCGCGGACGTGTTCGACCAGCGTGACGAGGACGGCATCGTCGTGCTGCTCAACCCGGACCCGCCGGCGGAACAGGCCGCCGACGTCCGGCACGCCGCAGTGGTCTGCCCGGCGCTGGCCATCCACATCGAGGAGTGACGGGCAGATCGACTCCGGACGCTGCGCCATGGTTCTCGATCTCCGTGCCGCCGCGCCGTGCTCAGCCGTTCTCCGGACCCAGGTCAGCCGTGCGCATGGCCGATCGTATGATCTCTTCCAGGCGCTCGCTGTGCGCGCCGCGCCAGTAGACCTGGCCGCATTCCGAGCATCGGCCGTAGACGTCGTAGGAGCGCTTGGTCCCGGGCTCCAGCAGGCGGTCGATCTCGTGTTTCTCGACGGGTATCAACTCTCCGTTGCAGGCCGTGCAGCGGGTCCACGGCCGCAGCGGTAGCGCGAATCGCTCCAGCAGGTCACGGAGCTGATCGTTCGCCTTGTTGCCTCGTACGTAGGCGCCGAGCCAGAGCGCCCGGCGGCAGAGCAGGCCGTGGTCCTGGGTCAGCAGCACGCGGCGTTCCCGGTTCGCCTCGACGACCAGGGAGGGGTCGTCCATGTCGTTGTGGTAGGTCGCGTCCACGCCCAGCAGCCGGAGCCGTCGCACGAGGGTGCCCAGGTGGACGTCGAGCAGGAACCGGGGCGCCTGCTGTCCCGGTTCGAGCGGCACTCGCTGGGGGCGGGGCACGGCGTGAACGTGGATCACGTCACCGGCGGCGGGCTGGTAGGACGGGCCGACCTCCGCGCCTTCGACGGTCAAGGGCCCCACCTCCGGCAGCGGAATGCCAAGTGACTCCACGACATGCCCCAGCGTCGATGTCCCGTCGGGCGCCACCCGCTGCCACTCGCCTCGCCGGCGCGCGGGCAGGAACAGGAGCAACTCGGGGGCGATATGCAGGCGGATGTCAGATTCGATCACACTTTCAGCATGCCATCCTCCGCGGGCGCCTCGAGGCCGTGGTGCGGGATGGGTGACGGCTGTGACCCGGGCCTGTGTGATCTATGTTGGCGTCGACTCTGAACGCGGGCTTATGGCCAGCGCGGCCAGCTCCGCTGCCTGTTCGGGGTGGAGCGGGGGCAGCGCGGTCAGCAGGCGCAGGTAGATGATGCCCAGCACGGCCTCGGTGGCCAGCGCGACGCTCGGCAGGTTCAGCCGATCTTCTCGCTGGGCCCTTTCCATGATGGGTGCCAAGGATGCCTGCTGGTGCTGATGAGCCTGCGACAGGGCCTTTCCCAGGGCGTCGTCGGCCGCGAAATGCGGTGCGAGCTGTCTGATCAACTCTCCGGCGAGGGTGGTCGTCAGCACGGTGATCTTTTTGTGGAGCAGGGTTTCCAGGGCGGCGGCGACGTCGTCGGTCTCCTCGGTGGTCTCGCTCACCTGGGCGAAGGCCATGTCCACCGCGTCGGAGATCAGCGGGGCGATGTCGGGCCAGCGTCGGTACACGGTGGGGCGGCCCACGCCCGCGCGGCGCGCGATGGCCTCGATGGTCGTCTTGCCCAGCCCGTTCTCCGCGACGATTTCGAGCGTGGCCCGCAGGATGCGCTGAGAGGCGTCACTGTCGAGGGGTCTGCCGCCGCGCGGCCGGTCGATGTCACGCATGGGCTTATCTTCTCACCTAGATACGTTACGATACACGGACGTAATGAAGCAGGGTGAGAGGAGCGTGTCATGCCCCTGGCGTTGATCACAGGAGGGTCGCGCGGAGTGGGTGCCGCACTGGCGCACGAGCTGGCACGGCGCGGATATCGGCTGCTGCTGTGCGGTCGGGACGCCGACGCTCTGGCCCGTGTCGCGGCCGCCCTGCCGCAGGTCACGGCAGTCCCGTGCGATCTCGCCGATGTGACGCAACTACGTCTTCTCGCCGAGGCGGCGACCCGCCTGGGCGAGCTGTCGCTGCTGGTCAACAATGCCGCTGTCCAGGACGTCTACGAACTCGGAGACCTGACACCGGACCAGGGGTGCGATCGCATCAGCCGGGAGATCGCGATCAACCTGACCGGACCCTTGCGGTTGACGGCACATTGCCTGCCGTTGCTACGGGCCCGGCCAGGCTCTCGGATCGTCAACGTGACCTCGGGGCTGGCCATCGCGCCCAAGCGCGGTGCCGCGGTGTACTGTGCGACGAAATCGGGCCTGCGCACCTTCACCCGGAGCCTGCGCTACCAGGAACAGGCCGCGGCATCGGGAGTGGCGGTCACCGAGGCGATGCTGCCGCTCATCGACACCGACATGACCGCGGGCCGCGGCAGGGGAAAGATCAGCCCGCAGGACGCCGCCCGGGCCATCGCCCGCGCCATCGACCGAAATCGCGACCACGTCTATGTGGGCAAGATCAGGCTGCTCAACGCGCTGCACCGGGTGAGTCCGCGGCTGAGCTACCGGGTGACGCGCGACGGGTAGCACCGCTTTTCGTGACCTGTTCGGAATAGCCGTCGCGCGAGGGTGCCCAGGTGGACGTCGGGCAGGAACCGGGGCGCGTGCTGTCCCGGTTCGAGTGGCACTCGCCGGGGGTGGGGCACGGTGTGAACGTGGACCACGTCACCGGCGGCAGGCTGGTAGGCCGAGGCCGACCTCCGCGCCTTTTCAGGCCGCCTGCACATGGGAACCCCGGATCGCCGCGTGACCGTCCTTGCTCAGCGGTTGTCCGCGATGTGGTTGGCGGCGACGTAGCCGAACGTCATGGCGGGGCCGATGGTGGAACCGGCGCCGGCGTAACTGTGGCCCATGACGGCGGCGCTGGCATTGCCGGCCGCATAGAGGCCGGGGATGACCGCAGCGGCCGGAGAGAGCACCCGGGCCTTGTCGTCAGTGACCATTCCGCCCTTCGTGCCGAGATCACCGGGGACGATCTTGAAGGCATAGAACGGCGGAAGCCACAGCGGGGCGAGACAGGAGTTGGGAATGACCGCCGGGTCGGTGTAGTAGTGATCGTAGGCACTGTTGCCACGCTTGAAATCGAGGTCCCTGCCGGTCGCGGCGAAGCTGTTGAAGCGGCTGATCGTGCCCTGCAGAGTATTGGCGGGGACGCCCATCTTGGCCGCCAGACCCGCGATCGTGCTCGACCTGACGAGGGCACCGTTGCCGTACCACGCGTCCGGGAACGGCAGGGTCGGCGCGAGATCCTTGAAAAGGTAGCGGTTGCGGTAGCTCTGGTCGATGATCATCCAGGAGGGGATGTCCGGCGCCGTGGCGTTCTTCTGGTACATGACATGGACCACGTCGCTGTAGGGCGCGGCTTCGTTCACGAAGCGCATGCCTTGCTGGTTGACGATGATGCTGCCCGGAAGGGTGCGCTCGGCCAGACAGAAGTACGGTTCGCCGGGCAGCGGGATCACCGGCCCCCACCAGGAGTCGTCCATCAGCGCGACCTCGGCGCCGGTCGCGAGACCGGCCAAGATGCCGTCGCCGGTGTTGGAGGCGGCACCGATGGTCCAATCGGTGCCGATGGGCTGCTGCTGATATCGGTTGCGCATGCCGGCGTTGTGCTCGAAGCCGCCCGAGGCGACCACGACCCCGTACTTGGCCTTGAGCAGGGTCTGCGTGCCGTTGCGGGTCACCAGCACGCCGGTGACCCGGCCCGCGTCGACGCGTAGATCGACGAGCGGGGTGTTCAGCCAGACCGGCACGCCGGCCTGCAGCAGTCCGGCCCGCAGCGCTCCGGCCAGCGATTGGCCCATGGTGAGCGGTTTTTTGCCCTGTGCGGTGGCCTTGATCCAGCGATTGTAGGTTTCGAGCGCGATGGCGGCGCCCTTGGCGTTGACCAGGGCGAGGTTGAGCCACTTGTAGTCGGCGCTGAAGACTACCTGGCCGTTCGGAACCGGGATGTAGGCAGGGTTCAGGTTGGCCAGTTCCGGGCCGAGGAGATTCCCGTCGAACATGTCCGGCTCGATGGATCGGCCGTTCGGCAGGCCGCCGGTCCGTTCGGGATAGTAGTCGGAGTAGCCCTCCATGTAGCGGAAGCGCAACGGGCTGTTCTGCATCACGAAAGAGATCATGGCGGGGCCGTTGTCGAGAAACGCCGCCTGCCGGCCTGCGGGCACCTCGCTCCCGACGACCGCCGCGAGATAGGCGGCGGCTTTGGCCGGGGTGTCCGGTACCCCCGCGGCGAGAATGACCTGGTTGTTCGGTATCCAGATCCCCGCACCTGACCGGGCCGCCGAGCCGCCGAATTTGGCCGCTTTCTCGACCACGAGCGTGTTCAGCCCTCGCTCTGCCGCCACCAGCGCAGCAGTCATCCCGGCTGCCCCGGCCCCGACCACCACGACGTCATACTCCGGCGCGTCAGCGATATCCGCATGGGCGGCGACACTGCCGATTATCTTTGAGCCGAACGCGATCCCGGCGCCGGCGGCGGCGCCGCGCAGCACCTGCCGGCGGGTCGGATGGGAACTGTGAGCAGGCATTCGAAGACCCTTCGCATGAGAAACGGCCTTGACGGCACCTCGCGCCCGGTACCTGCTGTTGAAACGTGTTCTATTTCGAAGTGCCAATCATGCGCTTGGTTGGTATACCTGTCAACGGCGGACGGCGTCGATCTTGACGGATCCGGATGTCCGCCATCGGGCGTCCGGCCGACTGTGGTTCCCGTCGCTGTCGTCCCTCCGCCATGCCGGGCCGCCCTGCTTCGTCGCCGTCGCTCCCATTTTCGGGTGGCGCCCTTGGCATATCCTCTGATCATGGAGAGGGGCCTGATCGAGCGGTCCCGTGTGGCGACGAGTAATCCCAAAGAGCGGGCGAGAAGGAACTTCGGCATGGCAAGCCACATTCGAGTGGCTGACTCGGCACCCACTACCTCGAATCTATCCAGCCAAAGACGAACGCAGCACTGGGCCATACAGGGAAAACCCAGGTCGACGCAGCATTTCCGACTGAAGCGTGCCCCCAGGAGAATTCGCCCACCCCGATAGGCCCTCACGTGCTGAGCTGCGCAAACGAGCCCATCATGACCCCAACAGAGCAATTATCTGTTGAACTCGGGTCGGTATTCAGGACCGAATGAGAACTAGGCATTGCCCTAGATACACCGTCCTTACAATCCCGGGGAAAGTAGATCATGAACTGAGGCCAGCCCCTTGGAGACAACCCCATGAGCAAACTGGCGACTTCGGCGGATATAGCTGTTGTGGGTCTTGCTTGTCGGTTGCCTCAGGCCGATGGTCCAGCGGCGTTCTGGGACTTGTTGACCGGTGGGGTCGACGCGGTCACCGAACGGACCGGTGACGGTGGGCCGAGGTGGGCGGGACGGTTGGCGGACAAGGCGGCTTTTGACGCGGCCTTCTTCGGACTCTCCCCACGAGAGGCCCGGTACACCGATCCGCAGCAGCGGATCATGCTCGAACTCGGCTGGGCGGCGCTGGAAGACGCCGGAATCATCCCAGGTGTCCTCAAAGGGACGCCGACCGGCGTTTTCGTCGGTGCGATGGCCGACGACTATGCGTATCTGAGCCACCGCGCCGGGCGCATCGGCCACCACTCGCTGACCGGAATCGGCCGCGGGATCATTGCCAACCGCCTCTCGTACTTCCTGGGTGTCAACGGGCCGAGTCTGACCGTCGACACCGGGCAGTCCTCGTCATTGGCCGCCTTGCACCTGGCGTGCGAAAGTCTGCGGAGCGGCGAGAGCGAGATCGCCCTGGTCGGCGGCGTGAACCTCATCATGGCCGAGGAGAGCACCAATATCGTCGAGGAGTTCGGTGGGCTGTCCGCCGACGGGCGATGCTTCACCTTCGACGCTCGCGCCAACGGTTACGTGCGCGGTGAGGGCGGCGTCTGTGTCGTGCTCAAACGGTGGGAGGACGGCGACGACGCGTACGCCGTCATACGGGGGACCGCGCTGAACAACGACGGTGGCGGTGACTCGCTCGCGGTGCCGCGCGGTGAGGCGCAGCAGGCGGTGATTCGGGCCACTTGTCGCCGGGCGGGGGTGGCGCCGAGCGATCTGCACTACGTGGAATTGCACGGGACCGGCACGGCGGTCGGCGACCGGATCGAGGCGGCGGCGCTCGGCGCGGTCTTCGCCCCGGGCCGGGACTCGCCGTTGCTGGTCGGGTCGGTCAAGACGAACATCGGTCACCTGGAAGGCGCGGCCGGGCTGGCAGGTTTCCTGAAGGCCGTGCTTTCGCTGCGGCACCGGATGATTCCGCCCAGCCTGAACTTCGCCGAACCCAACCCCGAGATCGACTTCGACGCCTGGCGCCTCCAGGTCGTCCAAGAGAACACCCCGCTGCCAGACGGTGCGGTGGCGGGTGTCTCGTCGTTCGGGGTCGGCGGGACCAACTGTCACGTCGTGCTTTCGTCGACCGGGCGCGGGGCCGACGCACCGGAGAACCCCGTCGAGGCACCGCTGTTGTGGCCGATGTCGGGCAAGACGGCGGGCGCGGTCCGCGACCAAGCCCGCGCCCTGCACGCGGAGCTTCTGTCCCGTCCCGACCTGAGTCCCGCGGACGTCGGCTTCTCGTTGGCGACGACCCGCACCGTGTTCCCGCACCGGACGGTGATCAGCGCAACCAGCCGGACCGAGTTTCTGGGGGCTCTCGACACCCTTACCGGACCGAACGTGGTCAGCGCCAAGGCCCGTGCCGAGGTGAAACCGGTCTTCGTGTTCCCTGGGCAAGGGACGCAATGGGTCGGTATGGGGACCGAACTCCTTGACACGTCACCGGTCTTCCGCGAGCAGTACACCGCCTGCGCGGAGGCGTTGAGATCGTTCGTGACCTGGGATCCGTTCAGCGTGCTCGACGACGAAGCCGCGCTCGCCCGAGTGGACGTCGTGCAGCCGGTGCTGTGGGCGTTCATGGTCTCCGCCGCCGCGCTTTGGCGTTCCTACGGTGTCGAGCCCGCAGCGCTCGTCGGTCACTCCCAGGGCGAGATCGCCGCAGCGAATGTGGCCGGCGTGTTGTCCATAGAGGATGGTGCGCGTGTCGTCGCCATGCGCAGCAAGGTCATCGGTGCGAGGCTTGCCGGTCGCGGGAGGATGGCATCGGTCGCGATGTCCCTCGACGAGCTGCGACCGTTGCTCCCGCCGGTAATCTCGGTCGCGGCGGTCAACGGCCCCAAATCCGTCGTCGTGGCAGGTGAACCTGGTCCGATGCGGCAGCTCGTCGACGAACTTACCCAAGCCGGTGTCAGGATCAAGCTGATCGGTGTCGACTACGCCTCCCACACGGCACAGGTCGAACCTGTCATGGCGGAGCTGGCCGAGCTGCTCGCTCCGATACGACCACAGGAACCTCGGATTCCCATCCAGTCCACGGTGGACGGTAGCGAAGTGCTGGACGGCGACTACTGGGTGCGCAACCTGCGCCGGCCCGTTGAGTTCGAGGCGGCGACGGATGCGCTGAAGGCCGCCGGGCACGAGGTCTTCCTGGAGATGAGCCCGCATCCGGTGCTGACGCCCTCGATAGAGGGTGATGTCTCGGTGGTGGGCACACTGCGCCGCGACGACGGAGGACTCGACAGGTTCCTGTTGTCCTTGGCGACCGCGTACACCCACGGCGTCACCGTGGACTGGCACGCGGTGTTCGATGCCGGGCGCCGCGTTCGGTTGCCGGGCTATGTCTTCCAGCGCCGGCGGTACTGGCTTGACGAGCCGGAGAAGGCCGAGCGGCCGGCCGCGGTGAACATGGCCGGAATCGTCGCCGCTGAGATCGGTGCCGTGCTCGGCCACACCGACCTCGACCCCACTGCCACGTTCAAAGAACTCGGCGTCGACTCGGTCACCGCGGCCGACCTGCGGGCGAGACTCGTCGCCGCGACCGGGCTCTCGCTGTCCACCACGGTGATCTACAACCATCCGACTCCGGCGGCGTTGACGTCCTACCTGGACGCTCTTGCCGACGGATCGGAGCCGGTCCGGGTGAACCAAGATCCGGTAGCCGGCGACGACGATCCCGTGGTGATCGTGGGAATGGCGTGCCGTCTGCCGGGGGGAGTGGACTCGCCGGCCGCGCTCTGGCGTCTCATGGACTCCGGTGCCGACGCGATCTCCGCGTTCCCGGTCGACCGTGGCTGGGATCTCGACGCGTTGTCAACGCTGCCGCAGCAAGGCGGGTTCCTGGCCGATGCGGCCGGGTTCGACAGCGACTTCTTCGGGATCTCGCCGCGTGAGGCGTTGGCGATGGATCCGCAGCAGCGGCTGGCGCTGGAGGTGACCTGGGAGGCGGTGGAGCGGGCCGGGATCCCGCCGTCGTCGCTGGGCGGCACCCGGACCGGCGTGTA
>NZ_JBEXGU010000173.1:0-19448 GCF_040607515.1 Streptosporangium sp. NPDC005286
TCGGCATGGGCGCAGCGACCACCGTCACCAGCGCCAGCGCGATGACCACCACGATCACCGGCGCCGCCTTCCCGACCTGGGGCGGCGGCTGCGGTGGCGGCTGCCACCGCCGTTTCAGCCGTCACCGCTTCAGGCTGATCATCAACAACCACAACAACAACCGCAACCACCTCAGGAACGACAACCGCCAGGACCGCTTCGAGCCCATTCGCGAGGAGCGCCGCCGTGAGCGCCGCGACGAGGAAGGCGGCAACAACGGCGGTAACAACGGCGGCAACAACGGCCTTGGCGCCCCCCCGGTCTCCTAGTCACCTGACCAGGGTCACGCACCCCGATCGGGGCGCGGCACGGCCAGAGGCCGAAACCACGCGGCCGGACCCGCGATTGTGAGCGGCTCCGGAACCGTAACGGAGAGACAGGACACCGTATTCGCCACGATCACCGCTTCTCACCGAGAAGCAGCGACCGGACTTCGAATACGGGAACTTGAGGAGAAATCCCCGAGCCTCTGACTCTCAATACAGTGCGAGTTCTCATTTCTCACGAATTACAGGCGGGGGTCCGCGGTTTTCGAACCGCGGGCCCCCGCTGTTGATATCCGGCCCGCACCGCTCTCCCCCTCTTTCTCGGATATCAACCGAGCGGTACCCGCCTCGCCTGGGCCACCTCGACACCGACGCGGCCCGCCGGATCCAACACCTCCAGCCATATTTCGCACACACGTTCTAAAACTTCGCCGGACAGCCGTGAAGCACCACCAATGCGGCAGGTACCGCCATGGGCAATCCGATGCCGCGTCTTTCTCAGCGCGCGGCATCCGAGGTCGTACGCTGGGCGATGTCCGACGTTTGCAGGAACCGGGTCAGGACAGGAAACGTGCCGAAGTCCGGATGACGACAGGGGATGTCAGACATGAACGCGCGCGGCGACAGAGAGCATGGGAAAACGATCGACGATCTGTCCGAGGAGATCTCGATCGAGACACCCGAGGCCGACGCCGCCGAGCAGCGCCGGTCGGCACGCGAGGGCGGCTCCGGCTCGTCCGCCGACCTCGCCGCGGAGGCGGAGGTCGACCCCGCGGACGCCGCCGAGCAGAATCGGACCGCGCGCGAGGAGGGCGAGGAGTGGCCCGATACCGTTCCCATGGAGGCCGACCCCGCCGACACCTTCGAGCAGCGACGCGCGATCGAGCTCGATGAGGACGACTATCGCTGACCCCTGTTACCCGCGCGTAGGATGGCCCCAGACGCCAGGAGTTTCACCCGAGGAGACCACGTGACCGCTACCCCGGACGCCAAGCCCCGGGGCACCCGGCTGCCCCGGACAGCCCGCCGCCGCCAGCTGCTCAGCGCGGCGCAGGAGGTCTTCGTGGAGAACGGCTACCACGCGGCCGCGATGGACGAGATCGCCGAGCGGGCCGGGGTCAGCAAGCCGGTCCTCTACCAGCACTTCCCAGGCAAGCAGGATCTCTATCTGGCCCTGCTCGACCTGCATGTGGACGACCTGATCACCCGCTGCCGCGACGCCCTCGCCTCCACCACGGACAACAAGCAGCGTGTCCAGGCCGCGATCGGCGCGTTCTTCGACTTCGTCTCCAGCCAGGGTGAGGCCTTCCGGCTGGTGTTCGAGTCGGACCTGCGCAACGCCGCCCCGGTCCGCCAGCGCATGGAGCGCAACCTCCGGGAGAGCGCCGAGATGATCAGCCAGGTCATCCAGGAGGACACCGGCTGCTCCAGCGACGAGGCGCGCCTGCTGGGTGTCGGCTTGGTCGGCATGGCCGAGGTCAGCGCGCGTTACTGGATCAGCAGCAACGGCTCCATCCCCAAGGACGCGGCCACCCAGCTCATCGCGCGTCTGTCGTGGCGCGGCATCTCCGGTTTCCCCCGCACCGTCGCCGATCACTGAGAACGTCCCGTGGCCACGGGACTTCTGTTCGCTTGGCGCGATCAACCGGCGCGTCGGACCTTCGATGGGGTGACCATGGGACGAGCAACCCTCATCGAAAGGGAGCAGGATGGAAATCAAGATCGGCGTACGTTCCGTGCACCGTGAACTCGTAGTGGAGACCAACCTCACGGCCGACCAGGTCGAGAGCGAGATCAGCGCCGCCCTCGCGTCCAGCGCCGGTGTCTTCACCCTTACCGACATCAGTGGCCGGAAGGTCATCGTCCCGATCGCGTCACTCGGCTTCATCGAGATCGGCGGGGAGGCGCTGCGTCCCGTCGGCTTCGGCGGCACGCTCTGACGGATTCCGAGGCTCGCGCCAGATCGTCGTCCCCCGCCGGCACGGCGCGGTCCGCGGATCTGGCGTGAGCACCGGCGTCGGGTGACCCACCGTTACTTATGAGTGTGCCTTGGTAAGCGCGCTCCCAAGTAGCCCACGACTTGCGGCATGAGCGTTCTCCCTTTCGGGAGTTCTCGCTTCACCGCCAACCGCCCGGCCTTACGACCTGGTCTTACATCGGCTCCACGAGCGTTTAACGTCTCCCCGCAACTCTGGGCGACGTGACCGTGAGCACGATCAACACGCCAGAAGAGCGAAACCCTTGCCGGCTACGGCAAGGCCACGACCAACCGGCCGCACCGCTACCCTGAGTGCGCCAGAGCATAACAGAACGTACTCACGACGGAACGGCTATCAACCCCATGTGCCCGAGCACTCGTCCCGCTCGCCGAAACCGCAGCAGCGCGGACGTCTGACCCGGCGGAGATGCTCCCGGCCCCGGCCGACGGCCGGACACCCCGCGCCTCCTCTGCGTAACACGGGACGCGAGGTCCAGCGGTTCGGCCCACATCTCGTCAAGGAACTGCCATAGCGGCGCGAGGCCCTCATGTCTCGCACGCTACCGCTGTTCGGCGCCCCACGCGCCTTGATCCGCGGGACCGGTTCCCCTGCTCCGCCCCCCGGCGAACAGGCCCTGGGCCGGTCCAGCGGCCGGTCCAGGGGCGGAGGACACGCCCCGGACGGCCATCCGGTCCCCATACCGGAGACTCGGAGCCGGCGGTTCACAACCCCAGAGCGGCCATCCGGTTGCCGTGCTTCTCGGTCAGCCCGGCGAACATCCGGCCGATGTCCTCCCCCGCCGCGTCCACCAGCAGCGCCGCGAGCTCCGGTCTGGCCGCGGCCACGTGCTGTCCCTGGCTCAGCGCCTCCCCGACCAGCCGCCTGGCCCACAGCGCCAGCCGCCCCGCCTGCTTGGGGTCCTCCTGGAGCGCCGCGCCGACCCTCTCGACGGCGAACTGCGACCGTCCCTCGTCGGCGAGAACCTCCTCGACGAGGTTCCGCGTCCGGTCGTCCACGCCGATGGCCGCCTCGCGGTAGAAGTCGAGCGCGATCCCCGTGCCCACATACGCCTTCACCAGAGCCTCCAGCCAGTCCCCCGGAGTCGTCTGGGCATGCCAGTCGTCCAGTGGCCCCACGAAGGGCTCCATCGCCTCCTCGGGATCCACCCCGAGGTCGGCCAGCCGGTCGCGGAGCAGCTCGAAGTGCGCGTACTCGGCCGCCGCGAGGCCGCCGAGAGCCGCCCGATCGGTCAGCGAGGGGGCATACCGCGTGGCGTCCTCGGCGAGCCTGAGGAACGCCGTCAGCTCGGCGTAGGCGAGAACACCGAGCAGGTCGGAGACACCGGGAGGGGAATCGCTCATGGGGGCAGCCTACGATCTGATCGACCTCGCGATTCACCGGGAATACGAAGAAATCGGTTCTCCGTTGTGGTATCGAGTACACTGCTCTGTGAAAGTGCGACCGCACCGTGTTAATCCGGGATATCCACTCCCGGACGCCCCCAAAAGTCGGCGTGACGCCGCAGCGGTCGCTGATGACATGAGAAGGCTGGACCTTCCGCGAGGACCCGGCACGGGGAACACGTTTTCTGCCCGTGGTCCCGGCAGTCCTGCCTTCAACGGAGATTTAGGCAGGCCAAGCTGACGACGTTCCGAGACCTCGGAGTCACCCCAGAGATCGCCGATGCCCTTGAGACCGAGGGCATCATCGCGCCGTTCCCGATCCAGGAAATGGCACTCCCCCTGGCCCTCAACGGCCAGGACATCATCGGCCAGGCGCGCACCGGCACCGGCAAGACCTACGCCTTCGGCGTGGCGATGCTGCAACGTGTCGGCAAGCCGAGGAAGAACCGCAAGAAGCCCCGCGGGCTGGTCGTGGTACCGACCCGCGAGCTCGCCGTTCAGGTCACCGAGGACCTCGTGACGGCGGCCGGCAAGCTCGGCTCGCGGATCCTCACCGTGTACGGCGGGCGCGCCTACGAACCCCAGATCGAGGCGCTCAAGCAGGGCGTCGACGTCATCGTCGGCACCCCGGGCCGCCTGCTCGACCTGGTCAAGCAGAAGCACCTCGACCTGAGCCAGATCGGGACGCTCGTGCTCGACGAGGCCGACCGGATGCTCGACCTGGGCTTCCTGCCCGACATCGAGCGCATCATCAAGCTCATCCCGGCGGAGCGGCAGACGATGCTGTTCTCCGCGACCCTGCCGGGCGAGATCGTCGCCCTGTCCAGGCGTTACCTCACCCGCCCCACCCACGTGCGGGCCGAGAACAACGACGCCGAGGCCGAGGCGACCCCGCAGACGACCCAGTTCGTCTGGCGCACGCACCGGATGGACAAGATCGAGATCGTCGGCCGCCTGCTGCAGTGCGAGGGCCGCGGGCTCACAATGATCTTCTGCGAGACCAAGCGCGCCTGCGACATGGTCGTCGAGCAGCTCAAGGAGCGCGGCTTCGCCGCCGCGGCCGTTCACGGCGACCTCGGCCAGGGCCAGCGCGAGCAGGCCCTGCGTGCCTTCCGCAACGGCAAGATCGACGTGCTGGTCGCGACGGACGTCGCGGCGCGCGGCATCGACGTCGACGACGTCACCCACGTCGTCAACTACGACTGCCCGCAGGATGAGAAGGCGTACGTACACCGGATCGGTCGCACCGGCCGGGCCGGCAAGACGGGCGTCGCGGTGACCTTCGTCGAGTGGGAGGACCTCACTCGCTGGAAGGTCATCAACAACGCGCTCTCGCTCCCCTTCCCCGAGCCGGTCGAGACCTATTCGACCTCCCCGCACGTCTTCAGCGATCTGGGCATCCCCGAGGGCACCAAGGGCGTGCTGCCGCGCGCCAACCGGTCCCGGGCGGGCCTGGCCGCCGAGGAGGTCGAGGATCTCGGCGAGACCGGGCGAATCCGCTCCCGCTCTCCCCGCAAGGGGCGTGAGGACGATCGTGAGGAGCGTCGTGAGCGTCCGGCACGCACGTCCCGCGAGCGCCGTCGCACTCGCGGCGGCCGTACCAGCGAGGAGATCTCCGCGCCGGTCACGGCCGAGGAGGTCCAGCCCGCTGAGTCCCCTGTCGTCGAGATCGCTGAGGTGGAGACGGACGTGGCACCCCGCAAGGACAGCCGTGACGACCAGTACGCCGCCGAGGCCGCGCCCCGCCGGGGCCGTGCCCGCAGGGCCGGGCTGAACCCCGAGGTGAGCCTCATCGGGGAGTCCGAGGCTTCGGCTCATTCCGATTCCGCGACGGACGAGCCGGTCCGCAGGCAGCGCCGTGCCAGGCGCGAGCAGGTGGCCGAGGCCCCCGTGTGGAACGAGGAGCCGGTGGCGGAGTTCACCGCAGGCGTGGAGGACGACGTGGCCGAACACTGGGACGACGAGCCCGCGGCAGAGGTCTCCAGGCCCCGGCCACAGCCCGAGAAGATCATTCCGTCGAGCCCGTTCGCGGTGATCTTCAAGTCTCCGGACCTGGCGTCGGACGACGACGAGATCGCCCCCTCGGCGGCCTCCGAGCGCGTGCAGAGCCGCCGCCGTCCGCAGATGCGCGGCCAGCAACGAGGAGTTCGTCGCCCGAACTAGCGGTGCAGGCCTTGAAAAAAGGGGGTGCGACCATAACGGTGGCGCCCCTTTTCGCGCTCCCGGACGCACGGAGCGCTTTCACCGGACTGCCAGGGCGGATGCTCCGTCCGCCGGCGCGGCGAGGAGGCACCTCTCGGTTCTCTCTCGTCTCGCGGGTGCGGCTCGATAGGGTTGGGATGTTCCGCGACAGCCAAGCGAATCCTGTTTTTCCGAACGCGGCAGGACGTGCCGTGTCCGCGCGGGGAGGCTTCGGGATCGCCCGGGCCGGTGAACCGCGAACCGGCAGACCCGACCCGCAGGTCGGGTGCCGGAATCCCCGGCTTTCGAGCCGGGGGAGGACGTCAAAAGAGAGGTATCGTGGGGCTACGTGAGTACGCCGCGTTTTCTGACCATGCCTCCTGGCGTCCGTTCTCGCCAGATCGAGACGGCGGTGGGCACCTTCGCCGCCCTGGAGGCCCTGCCCGTCAGCGGCATTCCTGAGCGCTGGCCGGCCCTGCTGGTTCCCGGTCTGACGGGGAGCAAGGAAGACTTCATCGCGGTGCTGCAGACGCTCGCCCAGTCGGGCCGCCAGGTCATCGCGATCGACATGCGAGGCCAGTTCGAGTCGAACGGCCCCGACGACAGGAGCGCCTACACCTGCGCCGCGCTCGGCAACGACGTCGACGTGCTGGCCCAGGTGATCGGCCACGGAGGCCCGATCCACCTGGTCGGCCACTCCTTCGGCGGCCTGGTCACCCGGGAGGCGGTCATCGACGGCCGTACCCGGTTCGGGTCCTACACGCTCATGAGCTCCGGACCCGCCGCGATCGTCGGGCCCCGCGAGCACGCGGGGCGCATCATGATCTCGGAACTGCCCGACCTCGGGCTGGAGCACCTGTGGCACAACCGGATGGAGCCCGAGGCCCTGTCCGCCGGGGTCTCCGACGAGATCATCGCCTTCCTGCGCAAGCGACTGTTCGCCAACTCGCCCACCGGCATGTACACGATGACCGAGGAGGTGCTCTCCGCGCCTGACCGGTGCGACGAGCTCACCCAGGTCGACGTCGCCACCCTGGTCCTGTACGGCGAGCACGACGACGGCTGGCCGCCGCATATGCAGTCGGAGATGGCCCGCCGGCTGGACGCCGACTGCGTGGTGGTCCCCGGCGCGGCCCACTCCCCCGCGGTGGAGGCCCCGGAGACCACGGCCGCCGCGCTCATCCGTTTCTGGAACGCCGCGGAGAGCCGGCCAAGAAGCTGACCTGGGGTTTCCCGCTAACGCGACCCCTGTTGGACGCGTCGTCGAATGCCGTGTAATGATTTACTTACTATGGCGAGCATCGAAGACATCGTCGTCCAGCCTCCGCACACCGCGACCTGGCTGGTGCACATCGACCGCTCCATGTGGGTCGGCGGGGTCCGCGGCCTCATGCTCCAGGCCCTGCATCCCCTCGCGATGCGTGGCGTCTGGCAGAACTCCAACTTCCAGCAGGACCCGTTCGGGAGGCTCCGCCGCACGGCGGACTTCGTGGGCAGGGTCACCTTCGGCAGCCCCGCAGAGGCCGACGAGATCGGCCGCCGCGTCCGGGGAATCCACCGGCGGCTCCGCATCAACGACCCCGACACCGGCCGTACCCACCGGGTGGACGACCCGGAGCTGCTGCTCTGGGTGCACTGCGCGGAGGTCTCCTCCTACCTGACCGTGGCACGCCGGGCGGGCCTGGGACTCAGCGACCGCCAGGCCGACCGCTACCTGGCCGAGCAGCGCCGCAGCGCCACCTACGTCGGCCTGCACGCCGAGGACGTGCCCGGCTCCCTGGCGGAGCTGGAGGGCTACCTCGCCTCGGTCCGCCCGGCGCTGAGGGTCACCCCCGAGGCCGCCTCCACCGTGCGCTTCCTGCTCTGGCCGCGACTGCCCGCCGAGCTGCGTGTCCTCGCCCCCGGCAAACCCGCCTACTTCCCCTTCGGCGCGCTCTGCTACTACTCGCTGCCCGACTGGGCCAGACAGATGTACGGCGTGCTGCCCGAGGTGCCGCCCAGCACGGTGACAGCGGCGCTGAGGGCGTTCCGGCTGACCATGAACTCGCTTCCCGAACACTTCCACGACCGGGCGTTCACCCCCGGCACCCGCGAAATGCTCGGGGCCTCCCGCGAGCGGCTCGGCGCCGCGGGTTACGACCTGAGTAAGGGGCTCAAGGGGCTGACCGACCCGCGCCGCTGGCCGGACCGGCTGCCCCGCACCGCCTGACGACGCGCCACGCGGTCAGTCCGCGAGGGCGCCCCACGGCTCGCGGTCGCCGCTCGCGGCCTGGCCCTCGGGGCAGTGGCGGCGAAAGTCGCACCACGAGCACAGCGGGCCCGTACGGGGCGGGAAGGATGCCTCGACCTCGGGCGGCACCGGGGGCGGGGTCCGGCCGATGCCCCTGGTCCGTGACGCGGCCGAGCCGGTCCTGCCAGGGCGGGTGGCCGACCATGCCCGGTAACGCTCGTCGGCCTCGGAGGCCTCGACGGCGATCTCCTCGGCTCGGCCAAGGTGCCGGGCCAGCGACTCGTCGGTGTGCTCCCACTCCACGACGGAGGCGGTCGGCAGGTGATGGAGCTCGACCCGGTGGCAGGGACGGTGCATCATCGCCGAGGAGGCGATGGCGTAGACCGCCAGCGCGAGCGAGGAACGGGCGTCGTCGGTGGTCAGCGGACGCCGGCCGGTCTTGTAGTCGACCACGACCAGCTCCTCGCCGCGCCGGTCGAGCCGGTCCACCCGGCCGGAGAGGGCCACGACGGAGGTGCGCGTGGCGACGGTGCGCTCGACACCGACCGGCTCCGCGGCGGGGTCGAGGCCCGCCACGTATCCGCGGACCATCTCCCCGGCCCGGTCACGCCAGGCGGCCGACTGCTCCGCGTCGCGGAACCCCTCGCTGATCCATCCCCTGGTGAGCAGGCTGACGGCGACCTCGGGCGTACGCCGCTCGTACGGCTCGCGCCACCAGGCGGCCAGGGCGTTGTGCACGCTGACGCCCACGCTGTTGTGCGCCCACGGCGGGCCCTTCTGCGGCGCGGGCCGATCCAGGTAGGTGAACCGGTAGCGCCGGGGGCAGTCCAGCCAGCTGTTCAGCCGCGACGGCGTGCAGGCATACAGCCGCCGCGGCATGCCATCCAGGGGAAGCTGGTCCATCGAGGGCTATTCGTCCCGGAGGTTCAGCCGGATCCCCGCCGCGCGCGTGCCGTCGGTCAGCGGTCCCTCCTCCTGCTCCTGCGCCCCTCGGGTCAGCGAGCCGGAGAGCCAGGCGTCGAACTGAGGCTCCAGGTCGCCGATCGTGCTCTCCTCGCCGTGCGCGGGCAGCACCCGGGTGGCGTGGGGCAGGGTGAACAGCCGTCCGCCGATGGCGGTCAGCTGGTCGGCCAGGGCGGGATACTCACCGCCGACCCTGCCGGGGCCGTCGGCCTGGAGGGTCTTGCCGGTGAAGACCGCCTCCAGGGCCTCGCAGTAAAGCGAGACGCCACCGTGGGAGACGCCCGGGGTGGACATGACCTCCAGCTGGACACCGCCGACCTCGAACAGGCCCTCGTCCTCCATGTCGATGTCCGGCCAGGTGTCCGGCCAGGTCAGTCGCCACAGCGGCCTGTCCTTGGGGTGGAGGGCGATCACCGCCTCGTCTCTGGCCGCGACCTCGATGGCCGCGCCCACGTGGTCGGGCAGGCCGTGGGTGCAGATGATCGCCAGCACCTCCCGCTCGCCGACCTTCTCCAGGATCGCCTCCGCGTCGCGCGCGGGGTCGATGACGATGACATCCTCGTCGTCACCCAGGATCCACGTGTTGTTCTCGACCTTGTGCTCGACGCCGTCGACATCAACGACGCCCTCGGTCACCACTCGCTCGATACGCGCTGTCACGCTTCCGAACTTTACTGCCTCTCCCCACCCTCCGGTCCGGACGGAACGGTCAAAGGTTCGAATGCCGGGCGGGCGGTCAGGGGGCCGGGGCCTCCAGGCGCGGGGAGAACGCCCCGAAGGGCAGGTCAAGAGCCTGGTCGTGGTCGCGCAGATCGCGCAGGGACAGCTCGGCCAGGGTCATCAGGTAGCCGGCCTCGGCGGGCCACACGACCGCCCAGAGCCAGTTCCCCAGTGCCTCGCCCACGTAGACGGCCCGGTCACAGGCGGCGGTGACGCACCACAGGGCGGCCGGATGGCCCTTGACCTCGATCTTGGCGTGCGGCGGGCCCTGATCGAAGCCGGTACCGGGATCGGTGCTCTCCAACCCGGCGAACGCCGCGCCGAGCCCGACCCCGGGCTCCTCGGCGATGAGCAGCAGATCGGCGGGCCCGTAGGTCAGCGAAGGTCCGGAGACCGCGACCACCGTGGCCCGTACGCCGCTGCGCTCGTCACCCACGTGGGCGAACCCGGTGACCAGCCACCCCGTGGGCAGCGGCCACGGGACCCAGACGGGGACGCGGGAGATGCGGGTGATGGCCTCCACCGCGGCGGCGGAGGGAGGTATGGGTGGCTGGAACGGCAGCACATCACCGTGGGGACCGCATCTCCAGGAGCTTGACCAAGCACTCGGCGGACGTAGCGGGCCGAAACAGCGTGGGCATGTAGGGGCGGCTTTCACGCCTACCCACGCTGCTTCTTCGACGGCCCATCCGTCAAGAGGCCCGGTCGTTATCACGCCGTAATGTTGTTCACGTGCGCGTAAATTGTGTGGGGGCGATCATCCTCGACGGTTCGGGGCGGATGCTTCTGGTCCGTCGCGGCAGGCCACCCGGGATGGGGCTGTGGTCCGTCCCCGGCGGCCGGGTCGAGCCGGGCGAGTCCGACCCCGAGGCGGTCATCAGAGAGGTTCTGGAGGAGACCGGCCTGACCGTCGTCCCCGGGCGCCTGGCGGGAACCCTCGACCGCCCAGGCCCCGGCGGTGCCCTCTACGAGATCCGCGACTACCTGGCCGAGGTCTCCGGCGGCACGCTCTCCGCCGGGGACGACGCCGCGGACGTCCGCTGGGTCACCCGCGCGGAGCTACAGCGGCTCCCGCTCACCCCCGGCCTGCTGGACGCGCTGGTCGAGTGGGCGGTCATCGCGCGGGAGTGAGCGGCGCGAGGTCCACCTCACCGTGTCGAGGTGAGCTTGGAGCGCCACAGGGTGAGGTGGTCCGCGCTGTAGGTGGTGGAGCGGCCCAGAGCCACGACCTGGCCGCCCAGGACCGCCACCGCGCCGAGCCACTGGGCCCCGTCGCCGTCCAGCCTGCCCTGGCTGGGGGTGTGGAGCTGCCAGTTCAGCCCGTCCTCCGAGGTCCAGGCCGCGCTGTCGCCCTCGCCTGGAACCCCGTACCAGCCCACGGCCACCACGCCCTCCGGCGTCGCGGCGAGATCCTGCACGGCGGACGCGGTGTCCCCGGGGAGCCAGGAGAACTCCCAGCTCGTCCCGTTGTCCGCGGACACCGCGCCGAAGGCCTTCTGGCCGTCCTCCGTCCTGGCCGTGCCGGCCACGACGATGTCCCCGCCGTACAGGACCACGTGCCGCAGCCCCGCCGACGTCGCCCCCGGGGGCAGGACCGGCTTGCGCGCGCTCCAGTTGACCCCGTCGGCCGACACCCAGACCACGCCGGTCTCGCGCTCGGCGGTGCCGGAGCCGCCGACGGCCACGTATCCGGACGAGGTCGCCGAGACGTCGTGCAGCCGCACGCCCGTACCGCCCGCGGGAAGCCTGGCCGCCCTGGAGTAGCGCTTGAGGTCGGCGGAGAACCACAGGACGGGCACGGTGGCGGCGGGGCCGCGGTCCTCACCCGCCATGACGTAACCGGAAGGGCCCGCCGCCACCGCGTGCGGGGCGAGGAAGTCGTGGTCGCCCGCCGGGGCGAGGGGGCCCAGCACCGGAACCCTGCGCCAGTTCTCACCGTCGGAGGAGGTGAGCAGCAGCGGCTCGGTGGAGGAGGCGTCGGTCATCGTGCTGCCCGCGGCCAACCAGCCCCGCCTGCCGTGCGCGACGTCGGCGAGCGCCTGCCGCCTCGGGCCGCCGAGGAGCTGCGCCGGGCCGCCCGCCTTCCAGCTCTGGCCGTCGGTGCTGCTCCAGATCCCGGCGTCGCCTGAGACGGCACCCACCGCGACGAATTTGCCGTCGCCCGCGGCCACCCTGGCCGTCTCGCGGGCGGCTCTGGCCAGGCCCTCGATACCCCCCAGGGAGACCGGCCTCGGTTCTCCGCCCTTGGGCGCGGTGATGAGCACCACCCTGTTGTCCACGTCGGCGGCGCGCTCGTCGCCGCCGACGACGAGGGTGCCGGTGTCGGACAGGGCGAGCGCCCGCAGCGAGCCCGGTACCTCGCCGAGGTCTGTGGTCTTGCTCCAGTCCCGGCCGTCGGAGCTGGTGTGGACCGTGTAGCGCTCGAAACCGGATTCGACGACCGCGGCCACCCCCGCCGAGGAGGAGGCCAGCCGCCTGACGCCGGAACCGTCGGACCCCAGGCCGGTGATGGTCCCGCAGGCCTTCCAGTCGGCGCCCTCGGGCGAGCAGTAGACGCGGACCTCGCCCTTGTCGCTGCGCTGCTGGGTCGGTACGAGGACGAACCCCCCGCCGGCCACGGCCAGCGCGCCCGGTTCGGGGATGACGTCGTTGAGCGCGGTGCCGGTCCGCTGCCAGCTCCCGCCTCCGTCGGCCGAACGCAGGATGACCGAGGTGGACTGCCCCTGGGCCGGGTCCGCCAGCGCGACCACGGCGTTCCCCCTGGCGACGACCGCCTTGATGCCCCGCACCTTGTCCGGCATGCCGATCTCCCGGGTCGCCACCCGTTTCCAGGCGCGCCCGTCGGGAGAGACCCAGGCGACGGCCCCGGTGGTGCCGTCGTCCAGCACGGCCGCGCCGACCGCGACGAAGCCCGAGTCGGTCCTGGCCAGGTCCATGATCTTGTCCCCGCGCGCGAAGGCGTCCAGCTCAGCGGGGTCGACGGCGGTCCAGCTGTAGCCGTCGGAGCTGGTCCACAGGCCGTGCCCCGAGCCGAGGGGGTCGTTGCCCGCCGCCAGCCAGCGACCGTCACCGCCCGCCACCCGGCCCACCGTGGTCGGCCCCGTCTCGTACCCCACCGGGCCGATCATCCTGCCCAGCTGCCAGGTCGTGCCGCCGTCGGGAGAGACCAGGAACAGCGGTCTGGGTACCGGGCTGGTGGTGTCGCTGCCGACCGCGACCATGACGGAGCCCACCGAGGCCACCGCGTTGAGAACCTGGTTGGAGCCGTTGCCGCCGACACCGGCCCGCGGCACGAAGTTCTCGTCGCCCGAGCCCGCCTCGTCGCCGACCAGCCGGAGACCGGTGGCGAACGGGCTGCTCACCCAGCCCCACAGGGCCAGGCCGCCGCCGACCGCGACGGTGAGGACCATGACCATCAGGAACGGGATCACCAGGCCCCTGCCACGCCTGCGCCTGGTCGGGCTGGACCGGCGTACCGCGGAGGGCGCGGCGGCCGAGCGGTGATGCCGCCCGCCGTTGGGGCCCCGCCTGCCGGGCGGGCCCTCCGCGACGAGCAGGTCGGGCCTGGCGGGTCTGCCACCGGGCGGGCGCCCCACCCGGCGTACGGGCTCGAAATCGTCCTCGACGGGCGTGCCGGGCCCCTCAGGCTCGGGTCCCGGCTCCGATTCGGAGGTCGGCCCGGGTGTCGAGCCGGGTTCCGGAGTGGGCGCCGGTTCCGGCGTCGCCTGAATGCTCGGTCCCATCCTGATCCGGTCCTCGGGCGCGGGAGGCGGGGGCTGCGGGGGCTGCGGGGGCTGCGGGGGCTGCGGGGGCACTGTCCGCCCGTCCTTGCCCCGCTCGCGGGCCGGCCCCGAGGCGACCAGGAGATCGGGCCGGTCCGCCCTCCTCCTGCCCCTGCGCTCGGGCGTCGGCCCCGAGGCGACCAGGAGGTCAGGGCGGTCCACCAGGCGCGGGCGCCCTCGCTCCGGTACGGCGTGGCGGCCCTGCCCCGTACCCCGTTCCTCCACGGGCTCCTCGGCGAGGTGATCGGTGGCGAGGTGGTCGGGGGCGGGGGGTTCTGCCGGGGACGACTGCCCGGCGGGCTGGGGGGTGGGGGCGTAGGGCTGGGCGTACGGACGGCGCCGCTCGCCGCCGAGTCCTTCCGGGCGGGCCCGGGGCGGCTCGCCGTCGTCCGGGGTCGGCGCCGCGAACGGCGGGAGCATCCACGGGGAGGCCATGGAGAGCCCGCGCGCGTCGTCGCCGGAGGGACCCGGCGGGGAGTGCTGGATCGTCGGCGGGGACGCGTGTGGCTCCTGGGACCCGCCTGCACGCATGGCATCGTCGTGAACGCCGCCGTCATCCGCCGGCCACTCTCGCGAGCGCGGGTCGTGGGGGCCCGAGGCCACGCTCAGCACCTCCTCGCAGGAAGCCCGTTTCAGCCCGGAGTCGGCACCCCGGACCGTTCCAGTCGTCTCCGTAACGGTAGGCCGCAACCCCTACGGATGCGGCAAATCGCACGCGACCCTACTACTACCCCGTTCTCCGGAAACGATCACCTCCCGCGGCCGACCGGCCGCACCTCTGCCGTACACAGTCAAGAGCAACACGTCCCGGCCGCGATGACGAGACCTCTCTAGTCAGATTTATCAGCCGGGCGCCTGGATTATCATGATTTGTCCATAAAAATCCTGAAACACACCAGCCCGCCGAGACCCGTGAAACCCCCCGGCTCACCCCCGCCCGCCCACCGCGGCCCGCCTCATGTCAACCGCCGACATGTGACCCCCGCCGGTGTCAGGCCGTGGGCGGTGTGAAGGCCGTGGTTCGTGCGAGACCGGCGGCCCTGCCCTTCGCCACCACCACCAGCGCCATCTTTCTGGACGCCTCGTCGATCATCTCGTCGCCGAGCATGACCGCGCCGCGCCTCTCGACCGTCGTGTAGTACTCGTACGCGTCGAGGATCAGCTCGGCGTGGTCGTAGTCCTCCTGCGACGGCGAGAACACCTCGTTCGCGGCCTCGATCTGGGTCGGGTGGAGCACCCACTTCCCGTCGAGCCCCAGCGCCGCGGCCCGGCCCGCCACCCGGCGGAAGCCGTCCAGGTCCTTGATCGCCAGGTAGGGGCCGTCGATGGCCTGCAGGCCGTGCGTCCGGGCGGCCATCAGGATGCGCATCAGGATGTAGTGGTAGGCGTCGCCCTCGGTGTAGCCGGGCGGCTGCTCACCGACCACCAGGGTCCGCATGTTGATCGAGGCCATGAAGTCGGCCGGGCCGAAGACGAGCGTCTCCAGGCGCCGGGACGCGCCGCCGATGGCGTCCACGTTCACCAGGCCCTTGGCGCTCTCGATCTGGGCCTCGATGCCGATCCTGCCGACGGTGAGGCCGTTCGCCTTCTCGATCTGGGTGAGCAGCGTGTCGAGCCACATCACCTGGGCCGCGTCCTCCACCTTGGGCAGCATCAGGCAGTCGACGAACTCCCCCGCGCCCTCCACGACCTCGATGACGTCGCGGTAGGTCCACTGGGTGCCGAGGTCGTTGACCCTGACGACCCTCGTCCTGCCCGACCAGTCGCCCTCGCGCAACGCCGCCACGATGTTCTTGCGCGCCCCCTCCTTGGCCAGGGGTGCGACGGAGTCCTCCAGATCGAGGAAGACCTCGTCGGCCGGGAGCCCCTGGGCCTTCTCCAGGAATCGGGGGTTGCTGCCGGGCACCGCGAGACATGAACGCCGAGAACGCATGGGCACACGCTAGCGCCCGCGGGAAAGCAGACCGGCGGCCGGGCGGCGCTATGGCGTCCGGACAAAGACCTCCCCCTGTTCTTGGCGGCGATCTCGCAGGGCTTTTGCCGGAGACCTCACAAGAATGAGCGTCAAGAACCTGCAAAGGAGACACGCACCATGGCAAACGCTTCCGCTGTGACCAGGCCCGCCGTACTGTCCGACCTCATCCCGGGCTCCCGTACCCGCGACGTCGCGCTGGTGGTCGGCGGCGCCGCCCTGACGGGCCTGGCGGCGCAGCTCAGCTTCCCGCTGCCCGGCTCGCCCGTCCCGGTCACCGGCCAGACCTTCGCGGTCGTGCTGGTCGGCGCGGCCCTCGGCATGAACCGCGCGGCGCTGAGCATGGCGCTCTACCTGCTGGTCGGTCTCGCGGGCGTGCCGTGGTTCGCCGGCGGCACCTCCGGCTTCGGCGGCGCGTCCTTCGGGTACGTCATCGGCTTCATCGCCGCCGCGGCCGTGGTCGGCAAGCTCGCCGAGCGCGGCGGCGACCGCACCGTCCCGCGCACCGTCGGCACGATGATCCTGGGCAACCTGGTCATCTACGCCTTCGGCCTGCCGGTCCTCATCGCCGTCGCCCAGGTGGACCTCGCCACCGGCCTCGCGGTGGGCGTGCTGCCCTTCCTGCTCGGCGACGCCCTCAAGATCGCCATCGCGGCCGGGCTGCTCCCGGCCGCCTGGAAGCTCTCCCGGCGCTGACCTCACGGCGCGTACGGCCTGTACCGCCCCAAGGGGAGGAACAGGCCGTACATTCGTCTCATGGGTGTGATCGAGGAGGGCGCCAAGAAGTCGAGCGTCCTGTGGCTGTCGCTGGACCGGCCCCGGCTGGCCTGGCACACCTGGTACGACGGTGCGATCTACTTGGTCACCGGCGGGGGCGAGCAACCGCTGCCGGGGCTGGCCGAGGCCGATGAGGTCCGGGTGACGCTGCGCAGCAAGGACAACGGCGGGCGCCTGGTGGCCTTCGACGCCGGCGTGGAGGTGATGGACCAGACGAAGGCCGCCGACGCGGTGGCCGCGCTCGCCAAGGAGCGGCTCAACGCCCCCGACGGCGCGAGACTGGTGGAGCGCTGGGCCGCCGCCTCCCAGGTGATCCGGCTCATCCCACGGGAGCCGGCTTCCTGACCTCCGGCACGGGCACCGGCGGCACGACCGTGGCCCGCTGGGCCAGGTAGGCGCCGATCAGGACGATCACGCCACCCGCGATCTGGAAAGGTCCGAGCGCCTCGCCCAGCAGGATCCAGGCGACCACCGCCCCGGCGATGACCTCAAGCGAGGCGACGGTGGAGCCGATGGCGGCCGACAGGCGGCGTACCGCCAGCACGCCGAGGATGTAGGCGATGACCGTGGCGATCACGATCAGGCAGGCCAGCGCCGCGGCCACCGGCAGCGAGTAGCCGCCCACGGGTGTGGCCGTCCCGCCGAACACCTCCCAGGGGATGTTCCAGGGCTGGGAGATCGGGGCGAGCGCCACCGCGGCGCCGAGCAGCCCCCAGGCGACCAGCCCGAGCGGATCGATCTCGTCGCCGAAGCTGTCGTTGAGCAGGAAGTATCCGGTGCTGCACGCCGCCGCGGCGAGGGCGAGGAGCAGTCCCACCGGGTCCAGGGCGAGACCCGACCAGACCTCCACCACGATGCCGAGGCCGAGCACGGCGACGGCGGCCCCGGCGAAGGCCGCCCGCGACAGCCGTACCCGCCGGACGAACCGTACCCAGAGCACCACCAGCACCGGCGAGGTGTACTCGATCAGCAGGGTGACGCCGACCGGCAGCCGGGTGATCGCCGCGAAGAAGAGCGCCTGCACACCGGCCACCGCGATCACCGCGTACGCCGCGAAGAACGGCAGCCGCGAACGCGGGATGCGCAGGGCCGAGGGCCGGGCCACCGCGAGGACGCCGACGAGCAGCAGCCCGGCGCCCGCCATGCGTACCCAGACCGCCTCCAGCGGGGCCAGCCCCGCCGCGCCCACGTATTTGGCCATGGGGCCCGAGAAGGCGAAACAGAGGGACGACGCGAGTGCGATCAGCAGTCCTGCACGTCTCATGAAACACCATTCCCGTAATTACCATTGTGCACCTTTGATGCTGTCATGTCGGGATACCGGCCAGCAAATCGATTCCGGCATGTGAGCCGGGAGCGTGGCAGCAGCCGGTAGGCCCGAGACGCGGCCTACGCTTCAAATGTGAGGATCTTCATCGCGCGTCTCGCCGGTACCCCGGTCTTCGACCCCGCCGGGGACCAGATCGGCCGGGTCCGTGATGTGGTGGTGGCCATCGCCGGCAGCGCGCCGCCGCATGTGCACGGGCTGGTCGTCGAGGTGCAGCCCCGGCGCCGGGTCTTCCTGCCGATCACCCGGATCCGGTCCGCCCAGACGGGTTCCGTGGTCTTCAGCGGCCAGCTCAACATGCGCAGGTTCGAGCAGCGGGCGACCGAGACCCTGGCCGTCGCCGAGCTGCTCGACCTCGGTGTGGAGGTCGACGGCGAGCGGATGACGGTCCTGGACCTGGCCATGGAGCAGACCAGGCGCGCCGAGTGGCTGGTCACCAAGGTGGCGGTGGTCCCGAGCACGCCCGGCATGGGGCTGCGCCGGCGCGGCGCGACCAGAGTCGTCGACTGGGCCGAGGTCCACGGCTTCGGCGCCGTCCAGAAGGACCAGGGCGCCGCCAACCTGCTGGTCGCCTTCGAGTCGATGCGCGCCGCCGACCTGGCGGGGGCACTGCACGAGTTGCCGGACAAGCGGCGGGTCGAGGTGGCGGCGGCCCTTGACGACGTACGGCTCGCCGACGTGCTGGAGGAGCTCCCCGAACGGGATCAGATCAGCATTCTGAGCAGGCTCTCCCCCGACCGGGCCGCGGACGTGCTGGAGGAGATGGACCCCGACGACGCGGCCGACCTGCTGCAGGACCTCCCCGCCGAGCAGGCCGAGGCGCTGATGGCGCTGATGGAGCCCGAGGAGGCCGCGCCGATCAGGCGGCTGCTGATCTACCCGGAGAACACCGCGGGCGGGATGATGACGAGCGAGCCGGTGGTCCTGCCGCCGAACGCGACGGTCGCCGAGGCGCTGGCCAACATCCGCCAGCGCGAGCTCACTCCCGCGGTGGCCGCGCAGGTCTACGTGGCCAGGCCGCCCATCGAGACGCCCACCGGCCGCTTCCTCGGCCTGGCCCACTTCCAGCGGCTGCTGCGCGAGCCGCCGTCCACACTGCTCGGCAGCATTCTGGACACCTCCCTCGACCCGATCAGGCCGGAGTTCACCCTGAACCAGGTGACCTTCTACCTGGCCACCTACAACCTGGTGGCGGCTCCCGTGGTGAACGAGGCCGGGCGCCTGGTCGGGGCCGTCACGGTGGACGACGTGCTCGACCACCTGCTGCCCGAGGACTGGCGCGAGCAGGAGGACAGGCATGGCTGACCGCCTCGACCAGCCCAGACAGCCCGGCCTGCGGCTCCGTCCGCACTACGACCCCGAGGCGTTCGGGCGGCTCTCCGAACAGATCGCCCGCTTCCTCGGCACCGCGAGGTTCCTGGTCTACATGACGGTCTTCGTCACCGTCTGGGGCCTGTGGAATGCCTTCGGCCCCCCGCCGCTGCGGTTCGACCCCTACCCGTTCATCTTCCTGACGCTGATCCTGTCCCTGCAGGCCTCGTACGCGGCGCCGCTGATCCTGCTCGCCCAGAACCGGCAGGCCGACCGTGACCGGGTCCAGAACGAGCACGACCGCAGGGCCGCGGAACGGAACCAGGCCGATCTGGAGTACCTCACCCGGGAGGTCGCCGCCCTGCGCATGGCGGTCGGCGAGGTGGCCACCCGCGACTACATCCGCTCGGAACTGCAGCGCCTCCAGGAGGATCTCCAGGAGCCGCGAACGTCCACGGAGGCGTGAAAGGCGGGTCGCGCGCCGAGTGTCCCGGCGCG
>NZ_JBEXGU010000174.1:0-19200 GCF_040607515.1 Streptosporangium sp. NPDC005286
CCGGCGCCCCCCTCTAGCTACCCCTCGCCATAACCCCTCTTCCCACCACCCCGCTCTGCCGATGACCCGGGGGGTGTTGAGCTGGCCCACCACCGGGATGCGCAGCGCGGCGACCACCGTCGCCGCGCTCGCCACCACCGCGGGCCCGGCCCTGCGCAGCGCGACCGCCATCGCCTCGTGCCGGTCGGCGTGCCTGCGCAGCTCCTCGCGGTAGCGGGCGATGACCAGCAGCGCGTAGTCGGTGCCCGCGCCGATCACCAGGACCATGAGCAGCGAGACCGCCACGCTGCTGACCGTGATCGCGCCCGCGGCGGCGAGCAGGTAGTTCACCCCCATCGCGACGGCCAGCCCGACCAGCACCGTTCCCAGCGGGAAGAGCCAGAGGACCGCGCTGCGGTAGGTGATCAGGAGCACCACCACGGCCACGCCCATCGCGGCCAGCAGCAGGTCGCTGTCCACCGTCGAGAACACGGCCAGCGCGTCGGCCTGGAATCCGACCATGCCGGTGATGTGCGCGGCCAGTCCCGCGGGGCGGCCCTCGTCCACGACCCGGCGGATCCGGTCGACGATCTCGGCGGTCTCCCTGCCGCCCTGGTCCCTGACGATCACCACGACCTGGACCGCCTCGCCGTCCCCGGACCGCTGCGTGGCGATCAACTTGATCGTCCTGGTCAGCCTGGGCGTCCGGAACTTCTGCTCGACCATTCGCAGTTGCGCGGGCAGCCGTCCTCGGGCGTCCCGGTACGGTGCGAGCTCCCTGTCGAACTCCGCACGCCCGAAGGTCCTGCCGCCGGTGGGGGTGGGCATCTCGGCCACCACCCCGGGGACCCCGGCCAGCGCCTTGACGTCCCTGGCGATCTCGGCGTCGTCGGCCTCGCCGAGACCGCCCGGCCGCTCGTAGACGATCGTCGCCGGAGAGAGGTTCTCCCCCTGCATGCCGAGGATGCGCCTGACCGCCTGCGCGGAGTCCGCGCCGGCGGGGAGGTATCCGGCGATGTCGTCCTGCTGCACCGACTCCAGCCGCCCGGCGAGGGAGGCGGCCACGACGACGACGCCCAGCCAGACGAGCAGTACCACCCACTTCGTGCGCCGCCCGCACAGCAGCCCGCACAGCAGCCCGGCCGGCGACGCCCCGTTCATCGGCCCGTGCTCAGCCGTCCCAGCAGGTGGTCGGCCATGGCCGCGACCGTCGGGTGCTCCCAGGCCATGGTCGGCTCGATCTCCAGCCCGTACTCGGCCTCGATGTCACCGCAGAGGCTGAGCGAGTAGACGGAGTCCATGCCGTACTGGGCGACCGGCACCAGCGGGTCGATCTCCTCCGGTGAGCGCATGACGTAGGAGGCCACCCGCGCCCCCAGCCAGCCGCGGATGATGTCCAGGTCTGCGGCGATCCCGGCGTCGGCGGACATGTTCACACTCCTTCTGATCGGACGCGCGCGGCGACGGCCGCCGTGAGCTCGGCGTGGACGACGGGCAGCGATCCGTTCAGCAGCAGGTCACGGGTGCGTGAGCGCTGGATCTTGCCGCTGGTGGTCTTGCCCACTCCGCCGCGCCTGACCAGCACGACGCTCATCGACGGCAGCCCGAAGGAACGGGCGAGCTCGCCCTGCACGCCACGGGCCAGCTCTTCCGCGGGGGCGTCGAGGCCCCGCTCGCGAATCTCCTGGACGAGCACCACGTGCTCACCCTCGGCGCGTACCCCGAAGGCCGCCCCGGCCCCCAGCGACGGGTGCACCCGCCGGGCGGCCTCCTCCAGGTCCTGGGGATAGAGGTTGCGCCCGTTGACGATGACGACGTCCTTGATGCGGCCGGTGACGTACAGCTCGCCGTCCAGCAGGAAGCCCAGGTCCCCGGTCCGCAGGAACGGCCCCTCGCCCGTGGCTGTGCGTCCGCGGAAGGCGTCGCGGGTCGCCTCCTCACGCTGCCAGTACCCCCGCGCGACGCTCTCCCCGCGTACCCAGAGCTCTCCGACCCGCCCGTGCGGCAGCTCGGTTCCGGTGCCGGGATCGACGACGTGCACGGACATGCTGATCGGCCGCCCGCAACCGACCAGTTCCACGCCTTCTCCCGGGTTCTCCGCCGGAACCGCCTCGTGCCGCTCCAGCGCCGCGGCGTCGAACCCGCGGACCTTCGGCCCGTGCCCCAGCGGGGTGGCGGTGATCACCAGGGTCGCCTCGGCCATGCCGTACGCCGGGGCCCATGCCTTCTCGCTGAAGCCCGCGGCTCCGAAGCGGCGCACCATCGCGCGCAGCGTGCCGGTACGCACCGGCTCGGCCCCGTTGAGCGCGAAGCGCAGGCCGGACAGGTCGAGCCCGGCCACCTGGGCGTCGGTGACCCGGGCCGCGCACCACTCGTAGGCGAAGTTCGGCGCGACGGTGTATCCGGCCCGGTATCGGCTGATCATCTCCAGCCAGAGCGCGGGGCGCATGACGAAGGCGATCGGCGAGGCGAAGTAGAGGTCGCCGCCCGCGTAGATCGGCTGGAGCAGCATGCCGACCAGGCCCATGTCGTGGTAGTGCGGCAGCCAACCCACCCCGACGCCCACCTTGGGCGAGCCGATCGCCCGCCAGATCTCCCCCTCGTTGTGGAGCAGGTTGGCATGGGTGATCATGACGCCTCTGGGCTCGCTGGTGGAACCGGAGGTGTACTGCATGTAGGCGAGGGTGTCGGGCCCCATCCGGGGCATCGTCCAGTCATCGGGGTCGGGGAGGTCGAGGGCGTCGGTGGCCACGCACTCGACGGTGCCGTCCAGACCGACGTCGCGCAGCCAGGCATCGAGCATGTCCAGATTGGCCGAGTCGGTGAGCACCAGCCGCACGTCGGCGTCCTTGATGATCCCCTCGGCGCGCTCCAGCGCGCGGGGATCGGTCTGCGGCAGCGGCGAGGGCACCGCGACCACCCGGGAGTACAGGCAACCCAGGAATGCCGTCAGGAACTCCAGACCGGCCGGGTGGAGCAGCAGCACCGTCTGGTCCGCCATCCGCCGCCCCGCCAGCCAGGCGCCGATCGACCTGGCCCGCGCGTCCAGGTCGGCGAAGGTCAGCCGGTCCTGCTCGACGAGCTCGCCCCTGCGGTCCGCCACGAAGGTGTAGGACCGTTCGTGCCCGTGCCGGTCCACCTGCGCGCGCACCCACTGCACAAAGGACATCTGGTCATCTCCCATGATGGCAAGAGACCCCAACATAGGAGGAAAGATCAGCCGGTCCCAGGCCTGGGCCGCACAAGCTCTCACCCGGTTTTACGCCGAAAGTTAGTATCTTCCCCCCTCCCCGCTTCCGCCCCAGGAGTCCGTGTACGGGGGCACGCGCGGGGGCATGGACGGAGCTGCGCCTTGCCGAGTTAGGCTCACCTTGCTTAATATATGAGCAGGTGTTCAGGTGTTGACAGAATGGATCTTACGATGGGTCACGGGCATGGCCACGGGCACCGCGCCGACGCCGACCGCCGCTACCTCGCAGCGGCGCTCGCCCTGCTGCTCGCCTTCATGGCGGTCGAGGTCGTCATCGGCATCGCCGCCAACTCCATCGCGCTGATCTCCGACGCCGGGCACATGCTCACCGACGCCGGCGCCATCGCGCTCGCGCTGGTGGCGATGAGGATGGCGGCCCGCCCGGCCCGCGGCGCCTACACCTTCGGCTGGAAGCGGGCCGAGATCCTCTCCGCGGCCGTCAACGGGCTGACGTTCGTGGCCCTCGTCGCCTACTTCGTCTACGAGAGCGTGCGGCGGCTCATCGAGCCGCCCGAGGTCGCCGGAGCCCTGGTCTTCGGCACCGCCCTGGCCGGGATCGCGGTCAACGCCGTCGCCGCGTGGCTCATCGCCAGGGCCGACCGGAGCAGCCTCAACGTGGAGGGCGCGTTCCAGCACATCCTCAACGACCTGTACGCGTTCGTGGCCACCGCGATCGCCGGCGCGGTCGTCTGGCTCACCGGCTGGGGCCGGGCCGACGCGATCGCCGCCCTGGTCGTCGCGGCCCTGATGGCCAAGGCGGCCTACGGCCTGCTGCGCGACGCCGGACGCATCCTGTTCGAGGCCGCGCCCGACGGGGTGAACCCGGCCGAGGTGAGCGCCGCGATCATCGCCCACGCGAGCGTGACGGGTGTCGAGGACCTGCACGTGTGGACGGTGACCAGCGGCTTCCCCGCGCTCTCCGCGCACGTGACCGTCATGCCCGGCGGCGACTGCCACCAGGTCCGCCGCGAGCTGGCCGAGCTGCTGCACCAGCGCTTCCACATCGACCACACCACACTGCAGGTCGACCACGTCCCCGGCACGGCATGCCGCATGATCACTGGCTGAGGCAGGCCTCGAAGACCGCGGTGAGCCGGGCGATCACCGCCTCACGGTCGGGAACGTCGCTCGACTCGGGGCCGTAGAGCTGGCGCATCGTGCCGTTCCCGGTGATGAGCGCGGTGGCGATCCTCGCCCGGAAGGCCGCGTCGGGGCCGGAGAGCCTTGCCGACAGGGGCTCCAGGATCGCCGAACTGACCCGGTCCCGGATGAGATCGTGGATCTCCGGGCAGTTGGACGACCGGATGAGCGCGGCCATCACCGGGCTCGCCTGGTCCGAGCGGAGCCGCTCGGCGATGTACTCGGCCAGGCGGCGCGGAAGCTCCTCCTCGGGGAAGTCCAGGACGCCGGGGAAACGTCCCTGCATCGCGAGCACCTCGGCGAACAGCTCTCGCTTGCTGCCGAAGTAACGGTTGATCAGCGCTATGTTGGCGTCCGCCTCGGCGGCGATCACCCGCATCGTCACCTGGTCGTAGCCGAGGTCGGCGAACAACCGGCGGGCGGCGTCGAGGATGCGCCGCCTGGTGCCCTCTCTGTCGCGCTGCCGTGTCTCATCCACCTAAGCAATCCTTCCAGATTTGACGAGTAAACAAGCGTCTACTAACTTAATATGTACTCTACATGCATTGGGGGACGGTTCATGCCGACCGAACAACAGATCCAGGCCGAGGCCGCACCGAGTTTCACCCACAGACAGGTGCTGGAGATCCTGGCCGGACTGATGCTCGCCATGCTGACGTCGATGATCTCGACGTCCGTGGTGGGAACCGCGTTGCCGACGATCGTCGGCACGCTCGGCGGCCAGGACCAGCTCGCATGGGTGGCCAGCGCGACCCTGCTGACCATGACCGCCTCCACCCCGATCTGGGGCAAGGTCTCCGACCTCTACGGCCGCAAGCTCATGTTCCAGGTCGCCCTGGTCGTCTTCGCGGTGTCCTCCGTCGCCGCCGGGTTCTCCCAGGACATGGGCCAGCTCATCGCCGCCAGAGCGGTGCAGGGCATCGGCGCCGGTGGGCTCGCCGCGCTCCCGCAGATCATCCTCGGCGACGTGGTGGAGCCCCGCGAGCGCGGCCGCTACTCCGGCTACATCGGCGCGGTCTTCGGCGTCTCGACGGTGGCCGGCCCGCTGCTCGGCGGGTTCATCGTGGACAACATGTCCTGGCGCTGGACGTTCTGGATCTGCGTGCCGCTGGCCGTGGTCGCGTTCGTCGTCATCCAGAAGGTGCTGAAGCTGCCCTTCACCCGCCGCGACACCAAGGTCGACTGGTGGGGTGCGACCTTCATCACCGGCGGCACCACCGCGCTGATGCTGCTGCTCTCCCTCGGCGGCAAGGAGTTCGGCTGGAACTCCTCATGGACCTACGGCCTGGGCGCGCTCAGCCTGGTGATGTTCGGCCTGGCCGTCGTCGCCGAGCGCACGGCGGCCGACCCGATCCTGCCCCCGCACCTGTTCCGCAACCGCACCTTCGTGCTCACCTCCGTCGCCTCCCTGCTGGTCGGCGCGGCGATGTTCGGCGCGCTGATGTTCCTGCCCCAGTACCTGCAGATCGTCAAGGGTATGAGCCCCACCGGCTCCGGCCTGATGACCCTTCCCCTGGTGCTCGCCCTGCTCGTCTCCTCGATCGCGGTCGGCAGGTTCGTCAGCAAAACCGGCCGATGGAAGATCTTCCCCGCGGTGGGCATGCTGCTGGTCGGGGTCGGCCTGTTCCTCCTGTCGCGCCTGCACGTCGACAGCTCGCTGCTGCTCGTCGGCGTCGACAACGCGGTGCTCGGCATCGGGCTCGGCGCCACCATGCAGATCCTGATCCTGGCCGCACAGAACGCGGTGTCCAGGGCGGACCTCGCCTCGACGACCTCCGGCGTGTCGTTCTTCCGCTCCCTGGGCAGCGCGGTGGGTGTCGCCGCCTTCGGCGCGATCCTGGCCAACCGCCTCACCGCGGAGCTGATCTCCCTGGCGAAGGCCGCGAAGCTGCCGCTCAGCGGCGGCACGGCCCCCAGCCTCGGCTCCCCCGAGGCCATCCACAAACTCCCCGCACCGGTCCTGGAGATCATCCTGGAGGCCTTCACCCGGGCGATGAGCGCGGTCTTCCTGGTCGGCGTCCCGATCGCCGTCCTCGCCGCGGTGACGGTCCTGATGATCAAGGAGATCCCGCTGCGCTCGGCCCGGTCCGCCACCCCGCCCACCGCCGCCGATCCGACCGCCCCGCCGGTCGCCGTCGGCAGGTAGCGAACCTCCCCCCACACCGCCCGGGGCCGGCCCACTCTCCGCCGGCCCCGGGCTCCGGCGCGCGGGAGGACAGGATGCGGTCCCGCCGCCCGAGAGTGACGGCGGTCAGAGTGTCCACTTCTGGTTGGCCCAGCCGTTGCAGTTCCACAGCTGCACCTTGGTCCCGTTCGAGCCGATGGTGCCCAGATCGGCGTCCAGGCAGCGCCCGTTGTACATGCTGTAGATCGTGTGGCTCGTCGCGTCGTAGATCCACTTCTGGTTGGCCCAGCCGTTGCAGTCCCAGAGCTGCACCTTGGTGCCGTTCGCGTTGATGGTTCCCAGGTCCGCGTCCAGGCAGCGCCCGTTCTCCTTGCTGTGGATCGTGTGGCTGGACACGTCATAACTCCAGGACTGGTTGTCCCAGCCATTGCATCCCCACAGCTGCACCTTGGTGCCGTTCGGGCCGATGGTGCCCAGATCGGCGTCCAGGCAGCGCCAGTTCTGGTGACTGCGGATGGGACCCCAGGCGGCGGACGCCGAACTCGATGCGGCCACCGCACCGGGGACGAACCCCGCGCAACCGAGTGCGACCGCCGCCGCCGACGCCAGCACCCTGAATCTCCGTCGCATCGTCGATGCTCTCCTTCCTGCGGGTTACGGAAGTGGAGAGCGACGTGCACCATCGGAAGACCCCCGCCCCCGATGACTACTCTCCGCAGCAGAACGTACACGCAGGGAGATCGGTTTCGGGGTGGCGACACGACTGGTCGGCGTTTCGCGGGACGCGGCCACCCGGTGGCCTCCCAGGGGGAGGCCACCGGGGAACTCAGCTGGAGGCCGTCGCGCGCTCGGCCGCGGTGATCGCGTTTCGGAACAGCATCGCGACGGTGGTGGGCCCGACCCCGCCGACCCTGGGGGTGATGGCCCCGGCCACCTGGGCGCAGGACTCGTCGACGTCGGGCAGCAGGCGCCTGCCCTCGTAGCGCACGCCGCCGCCGATGACGACGGCACCGGGCTTGACGTGCTCGGGCTGGACGATGCCCGGCACACCCGCGGCGGCGATGAGGATGTCGGCGCGGCGCGTGTAGCGGGGCCAGTCGCTCACCCCGGTGTGCACCACGGTGACGGCGGCGTTCGCCGTCGGGCGCTTCTGCGCGAGGAGGATCGACAGGGGCCGCCCGAGCGTGGCCCCGCGCCCGAGGATGACCACCTCCCGACCGGCGACCGGGATGTCGTAGTAGGCGAGCAGCGCCTCGATCCCCGCGGGCGTGCACGGCAGCGGACCGGGAAGCTCCAGCGCCAGCCGCCCGATGTTGAGCGGGTGCATGCCGTCGACGTCCTTGTCGGGATCCATGACCTGCAGGGCCCGGTCGTAGTCGAGGTGCCTGGGGACGGGGTGCTGCACGAGCAGCCCGTGCACCGCCGGGTCGTCGTTGAACGCGGTGATGACCGCGTGCAGGTCCGCCTGGGTGGCGCTCGCGGGCAGGTGCTCGTGCGGCGAGGCGAACCCGAGCTCGGCGGCCTGCCGCTGCTTGATCCGGATGTATCCGGCGCTGGCGTCGTCGTCGCCGACGAGAACCGTCGCCAGGCTGGGGGTGACGCCCCGGCGGGTCAGCGCGGCCGCCCGCGCGGCCACGTCGGCGAGGATGCTCTGCGCGACCGGGCCGCCGGGAAGCAGCCGGGCGGACGGCGCGCTCTCGGACTCCGAGCCGTCTGAGCCGTTTCGAACGGGCTGGGACATGCGTGTCCTCTCGGCGTGGGCGCCCAGGCGGTCGACTCCCACGACGAGCTCCCCGATGGTTGATGCCATCCCCTTGCCGCCAGTCGCGTCACTTCCAGGATGCCCGATCGGCATCCTCCAGGTCGAACCGCCCCACCCGTCAGGAGGGGGTGCCGAGCCGGGCCAGGCGGCTCACCGCCTCATCGATGACCTCGTCCCTCTTGCAGAAGGCGAAGCGGACGAAGTGGCTTCCACGCTCGGGGCGGGCGTAGAAGACCTGGGTGGGGACGGCGACCACGCCCGCCAGGGACGGCAGCTCCCGGGCCAGGGCGAGGCCGTCGGTGAAGCCGAGGGGGCGGATGTCGGTCTGCACGAAGTAGGTGCCCGCGGGGCGGTAGACCTCGAAGCCCGCCGCGGCCAGCCCCGCCGCCAGCCGGTCGCGCTTGGACTCCAGGTCGGCCCGGAGACGGGAGACCCAGTCCAGCTCGTGGCGGAGGCCGTGGGCGACGGCGAGCTGCCAGGGCGCGGCGGCGGTGAAGGTGAGGAACTGCTTGACGGTCTGCACGGCCCTGACCAGCTCGGCCGGGCCGCAGATCCAGCCGGTCTTCCAGCCGGTGACCGAGAAGGTCTTGCCGGCCGAGGAGATCATCACGGTCCGCTCCCGCATGCCGGGCAGGGTGGCCAGCGGGACGTGCTCGACGCCGTCGAAGGTGAGGTGCTCGTAGACCTCGTCGGTGACGGCGATCAGATCGCGCTCCTGGCAGAGCAGGGCGATCTCGTCCAGCTCGGCACGGGTGAGGACCGTGCCGGTGGGATTGTGCGGGGAGTTGACCAGGACGACGCGGGTGCGCGGGCCGACCGCGGCGCGCAGCTCGGCGGGGTCGAAGGTGAAGCGGCCCTCGACGGGGCGCAGGGTGACCGGGCGAAGCACCGCTCCGGCGAGGGCGACGGAGGCGGCGTAGGAGTCGTAGTACGGTTCGAACGCGATCACCTCGTCCCCTGGCTCGCAGAGCGCCAGGATCGCCGCCGCGACGGCCTCGGTGGCGCCGACGGTGACGAGGATCTCGCCGTCGGGGTCGAAGGAGAGGCCGTAGTGGTCCTTGTGGTGCTCACAGACGGCCTGGCGCAGCTCGGGCACGCCCGGCCCCGGCGGGTACTGGTTGGCGCCCTCGCGGATCGCCGACACCGCACGCTCCAGCATCGCCGTGGGCCCGTCGGTGTCGGGAAAGCCCTGCCCCAGATTGATCGAATCCGTCCGCAGGGCCAGCGCCGACATCTCGGCGAAGATGGTCGTGCCGAACCCGCGCATCCGTGTCACCAAAGGATCGTCCACGCGCCCCAGCGTAATCGGCGCCCCGGATCACTCGTCCGCGACCGTGCGGGTACGGCGCCGGCGCGGATCAACCGATCACTTCACCTCGCATACCGCCGGAGTCGTCGGTGCGCGAGAGCAGCACCGGCCACCTGGCGCTCCGCGGACGAGGGCCACCCGCCGCGCCACAGCTGTTACGGTTTTTCGTGGCGTGAGGAGGGGGCTTGGCGGTGCTGGTCATCCATGGGGCCTGGGTCGGTGACAGGCTGGCACTGTGGGGGGAGGATGCGGACGGTTCCGCCGGGAGCGCCTCTCGGGCGAAGGTCCGGCCGCATCCGTTCGCGGCCCCGGCGACGGCCCTGGCGGGCGGGGTGCCGCTCTGGGGAGAGATCGCGGCGGCGGCCGTGGGCAAGGCCGTCCCCGAAGAGCTCGTCCTGCTGCTGCCCGGCTCCGCGCGGAGCCCGCTGCCCTCCGCCGAGTCCGGGATCGAGATCGGCGCGCGGCAGCCGAAGATCGGCCGCTGGCGGGTGCCCGCCCTGCTGATCGAGCCCGGCGCGGCACTGAGCCTGCTCGACGCCGTGGACGAGGTGACCCGTCTACCTGCGGAGAGGTACGAACCCGACGAGTTCCCCGACGGAGAGGACCGGGCGCCGGTCCCCGGCGCCTCCCTGCGCTATCTCGCCGCCGTCGCGGCGTACACCCGTGATCTGATCCGCCGGGGCCGGGTGCTGCCACAGCTCGTCGCCGAGGACGCGGGCCACGCGGCCCGGTGGCGTCCCGTGCTGACCGGTCCCTACGCGGCCCGCTTCCGTGAGCTGGCCGCCGCGATGCCGCCCGTCTGCCGGGCCGTCGTCGAGGAGCGGCCCTCGGCCCACGTGCTGATCGAGGCCGTGGCCTGCCTCGCCGACGCCGCGGTACGGCGGGCGCTCCCCGACCGCCTGCTCGGCGGGCACCGGCCGGGACCGCGCGCTCCCCTCCCGGACCGCTGGATGGTCGCCCTCACCGGTGCGGACGCCGCGCTTCCCGGGCTGACCCGGACCTCGGCGGAGAAGCTGGCCGGGCCGCTCCGCGAGTGGTTCGACTCCGCGCACCGGCTCGACGGCCCGGTCAGGGTGTGCTTCCGGCTGACCGAGCCCGAGAGCGGCCCGGAGCCCGAGCCCGCCCGCGACCTCGTCGCGGAGTACGGCGGCCGTCCGGCACCGCCCCCCGACGGCTCCCGCTGGCGGTTGGAGTTCGCCCTCCAGTCCTCGGACGACCTGAGCCTCTACCTTCCCGCGCCGCTCATCTGGGCCGGTGAGACCGCTCCCGGCCTGCCGGGGCGTCCCGACGAGGCGCTGCTCGCCGGGCTCGGCCGGGCGGCACGCCTTTACCCCAGGGTGGGAGAGGCGCTGCGCGATCGCCGTCCTTCCGAGCTGGTCCTCGACACGGCCGGCGCGTTCGCGTTTCTCCGCCAGGCCGCCCCGCTCCTGCAGGCCGCCGGGTTCGGCGTGCAACTACCCGCCTGGGCCGGCACCACGAGGCTCGGCCTCAAGCTCACCGCCCGCTCGCAGCCGACCGGTCCCGGCGCGGCGGCCGACCAGGGTTTCGGGCTGCACCAGCTGGTGAACTTCCGGATGGACCTGGCGATCGGCGACGAGACGATCAGCGAGGAGGAACTGGCCGAGCTGGCCAGGCTCAAGGTGCCGCTGGTCCGGGTGCGGGGCCGCTGGGTCGAGCTGGACGACCGGCAGCTCACCGCCGCGCTCAGAGCCGTCGAGCGGCGCCGATCGGGTGAGATGACCGTCGGCGAGGTGATCCAGGAGGTCATCCACGGCGGCGACGAGGAACTGCCGGTCGTCGGGGTGGACGCCGACGGTCTCCTCGGCGACCTGCTGTCCGGCGAGGCCGACCGCCGCCTCGTACCGATCACGACTCCGGCCGACTTCCACGGCGTGCTCAGGCCGTACCAGGAGCGCGGGCTGTCCTGGCTCAGCTTCATGTCCGAGATCGGGCTCGGCGGCATCCTCGCCGACGACATGGGCCTGGGAAAGACCGCGCAGACCCTCTCCCTGCTGCTCAACGAGCGTGCGACGGGCGTGCGGCCGGGGCCGACCCTGCTGGTCTGCCCGATGTCGCTGCTCAGCAACTGGCAGAAGGAGGCCGCCAGGTTCGCCCCCTCGCTGGAGGTCTACCTGCACCACGGCACCACCAGGCTGCGCGGGGCGGAACTCACCCGGCGGGTGGAGCGGGCGGACCTGGTCCTCACCACGTACGGCACCGCCCTGCGGGACCGCGAGACGCTGACCGGCCTCTCCTGGGCCAGGGTCGTCTGTGACGAGGCGCAGGCCATCAAGAACAGCGCCGCCAGGCAGGCACAGGCCGTACGGGCGCTGCCGGCCAGGAGCAGGTTCGCGCTGACCGGCACGCCGGTCGAGAACCACCTGGCCGAACTCTGGTCCCTGATGGAGTTCTGCAACCCCGGCCTGCTCGGTTCGGCCAGGACGTTCCGGGAGCGCTACCAGGAGCCGATCGAGCGGGACGGCGACGCCACCGCGACCGCCGCGCTCCGGCGCGCCACCGGGCCGTTCGTGCTCCGGCGCCTCAAGACCGACAAGACCATCATCTCCGACCTGCCGGACAAGATGGAGATGAAGGTCTGGTGCACCCTCACCCCCGAACAGGCCACCCTCTACCAGGCGGTGGTCACCGACATGATGGACAGGATCGCCGGCAGCGAGGGCATCGAGCGGCGCGGCAACGTGCTCGCGACCATGCTGAAGCTCAAGCAGGTCTGCAACCATCCGGCGCACCTGCTCAAGGACAACTCGCGGCTGCCCGGCCGGTCGGGGAAGCTGGCCCGGCTGGAGGAACTGGCGGAGGAGATCGTCGGCGAGGGCGACAAGGCGCTGGTCTTCACCCAGTACGCCGAGTTCGGCACGCTGCTCCAGCCGTACCTCTCGGCGCACCTGGACCGCCCGGTGCTCTGGCTGCACGGCGGGCTGCCGAAGAGACAGCGGGACGCGCTGGTGGAGCGGTTCCAGGACGACGACGAACCGATGCTCTTCCTGCTCTCGCTCAAGGCGGCGGGCACCGGGCTCAACCTGACCGCGGCCAACCATGTCATCCACGTGGACCGGTGGTGGAATCCCGCCGTGGAGAACCAGGCGACCGACCGGGCGTTCCGGATCGGCCAGACCAGGAACGTGCAGGTCAGGAAGTTCATCTGCGTCGGCACCCTGGAGGAGAGAATCGACGAGATGATCGAGCGCAAGCAGGCGCTCGCCGAGAGCGTCGTCGGCACCGGCGAGGACTGGATCACCGGCCTGTCCACCGACCGGCTACATGAGCTGTTCCGTCTCGGACCTGAGGCTGTCTCATGAGCGGGCGCGGCGCGTTTTCGGTACGGGTCCGCGAGGAGGCGTCATGAGCAGGAGCGGCTGGTTCGAGCCGTCCGTGCCGATCCGGGTCGAGGGCGGCATCCGGGTCCGCAGCAAGCGGGGCTCGATCGGCGAGCGGTGGTGGTCGCGCCGGTTCATCGACATCCTCGAAGACGTCTGTGACCCGGGCAGGCTCGGCCGGGGCCGCTCGTACGCCCGCTCCGGCCAGGTCCTCGACACAGAGCTCGGGCCGGGGCTGGTCACGGCCCGGGTCCAGGGGTCTCGGCGCACCCCGTACCGGGTCGAGATCCAGATCACCTCCTACCGGGCGGACCAGTGGCGTAAGCTCACCGACGCGCTGGCCGCCCAGGCCCTCTACCGGGCCAAGCTGCTCGCCGGCGAGATGCCGCCGGAGATCGAGGACGCCTTCCGCGCCTGCCGCCTGCCGCTCTTCCCCGACACCGGCGACCTGGACATGACCTGCTCGTGTCCCGACTGGGGCTTCCCCTGCAAACACCTGTCCGCCGTGCTGTACGTGCTGGCCGAGAGGTTCGACGACGACCCGTTCCTGGTGCTGGCCTGGCGGGGCATCGCCAGGAACGCCCTGCTCGACGCCCTCCGCGAGGCGGGCGGCACCACCGCGCCCGGCTCCGGCTCCGGCGAGAACAGACCTGGACTGTTCGACGTGGACGACGCGCCGTTCACCGACCGGCTGACCGCCTTCTACGAGCCGAGCGTCTCCCCGGCCCGGCTCCGCGACCGTACCGGCCTCCCCGTCCCCCCACCCGACCTGCTACTGCGCACCCTCGACCCGCCACAGATCAAGGCCCGGCACATCCCCATCCTGGACCTCCTCCGCCCCGCCTACCGGACCTTCGCCGACAGCGACGACACCTGACCCGGCGCCGGTCATCGGAGAACGGACGACCTCAACCGGTTCCACCGCCGCTGCTGGACGGGAGGATCCTGCGGCACTTTCCCCGAGGCGGGGACGGAGATCGGGCGCGCCCGGCTCCTCCCCGCCCAACGGGGCGCCACCGGCCGGCGACGGGGTAGGCCCGCCTCAAAGGGTCACGGCGAAGCTCCGGAGCACGTCGGCGATCTCATCGACCTCGGTGAGCTTGCCCGAGGCGACGGCGATGACGAGGTCATAAGCCTCGTCATCGCCGGTGTCGATCGCCCTCCCGTTCCATGCCAGGAAGACGACCGTCGCCACCCACGCCACCCGCTTGTTTCCATCCACGAACGGATGATTGGCGGCCAGTGAATGAAGCAGGGCCGCGGCTTTGGCGAACAGGTCCGGATATGCCTCCTGCCCGAACATGGACGCCTGGGGCCTGTGCACGGCGGAATCGAGCAGACCCAGGTCGCGCAGTTCCGGCGTAGCCCCGATGGCCAACTCCGCGAGATCGAGAACCTGCTCCACCGTGAGACAACGGGTCATTCGGCGAGCCGATCAAGAACGGGTTTCCATCGGCGCACCGCTTCCACGCCGAGCCGATGAACCTCCTCGTCATCGGAGTGGCGCACCAGGTATTCCTCCACGGCCGCCAGCACCACCTGCTGCATGCTCCGTCCCTCTCGCTCCGCGCGTCGCCGGAGGGCTTCGGTCTGCTCGTCGGAGAGCCGCAATGTCATAGCCATGCCTCCCACCGTACGGCGAATCTGGTATCACGGCGATACCATAACCGAGAGGATAGAAGTCGTTACCCAGAGTGGCAACTCGTTTTGCCGGACGACATCCGGCAAGGACTTCACATCCTCGGTCCAGCCGGTCAGCGGGCCGGGATCACCGCCCGACCAGGGTCACCCGGGGAGAGCCGAACCGGCCGAGAACCCCGCGATGGTGTCGCGGTACCGGTGTGATGTCCCGCTCGCGGGTTCGCGCGGGCGGCGATCGCCACACCTCCGAGAGGGCTTACGGGGGAGATCATCTATGCATAGTTGATTATGGGGTGATACGTCTATTTCCTGTGACCCGACGATTCCATGAGCTCGACGCGCTCCGCGGCTTCGCGGTGTGCGGGATCATGCTGGTCAACACCTGGCAGCACACCCGCGACCAGCTGAGGAACCCAGGCCAGAACGCGGTCGACTGGGTGATCGACAACCTGCTGCAGAGCAGGTTCTATCCGATCTTCTCGTTCCTGTTCGGGCTGAGCTTCGTCCTCTTCCTCCGGTCGGCGGCCGAGCGGGCCGAGAGCCCCCGGGCCGTACTGCTGCGCAGGCTGGCGGTGCTCGCGGCGCTGGGCGCGCTCCACCAGATCGTCAACCCCGGCGAGGTGCTCCTGCCCTACGCGATCTTCGGGGCGCTGATCCTGCTGCCCGCCTCGTTCTTCCCGCAGCCCGCGGTGGTGCTGCTGGGCGTCGCCCTCACCGCCTGGGCGGTACACCAGGGCGGCGGGGTGATCCTCATCCCCGGCCTGTTCGTGCTGGGCATGGCCATGATGCAGCGGCCACCGCCCGAGTGGCTGCTGCCGTTCGCGTTCGCGGCGAGCGTGGTGCTGGGCGTGGCGCTCACCTGGCTTTGGGTACGTATCGCGGGCGACCCCGTCCTCTTCAACCGGGCCGTCTACCCGGCCGCCGGGCTCGCCGCCGCCACGGCCTACTGCACCGGGTTGCTGCTGGCGCTCAGGACCCGGCTGCGTGACCCGCTGCTGGCGGCCCTGGCGCCGCTCGGCCGGATGGCGCTGACCAACTACCTGATGAGCACACCGATCATCCTGCTCTTCCTGCCACTGCTCACCTCGGATGCGACCCGGCTGGCCGGTGTGGCGCTCTCGGTCGCCGTCCTGGTGTTTCAGGTGCTGTTCAGCCGGGCGTGGCTGGCCAGATTCAGGTACGGACCACTGGAATGGGCGTGGCGGAGCCTCACGTGGATGGAACGAGTGCCGAACCGACGGATAGGGTCACACCCGTGACGCGCATCGCCCTCTGCCAGATCCCGGTCTCGGAAGACCCCGCCGCCAACCTCGACCGTGCCCGCACGGCCCTCGGCGAGGCCGCCGCGGGCGGCGCCGAGCTGGCGATCTTCCCGGAGGCCACGCTCACCCGGTACGGCAGGAGAATCACCGACCTCGCCCAGCCGCTGGACGGACCGTTCGTCACCGGGCTGGCCGAAGCCGCACGGGAGCACGGCCTTTCGGTGATCGCGGGGGTGTTCGAACCCGGTGATCATCGGGTCCACAACACCGCGGTCGCCATCGGCCCCACCGGCTCGATCGAGGCGGCCTACCGGAAGATCCACCTGTTCGACTCATTCGGCGCCCGCGAATCCGAGCTGGTCGCGCCGGGCGACACGCCGGTCGTGGTGGAGCTGGCCGGGCTCCGGGTGGGCCTGGTCACCTGCTACGACATCCGCTTCCCCGAGCTGACCAGAGCCCTGGTGGACGCCGGGGCCGAGTTGTTCGCGGTGATCGCCGCGTGGGGTTCCGGGCCGATGAAGGAGGAGCACTGGACCACCCTCGTCAGGGCCCGGGCGATCGAGAACACCACCTGGGTCGCGGCCGTGGGCCAGGCGCCGAATCCGGAGGCCCGCGACAACTTCGGGATCGGGCGGAGCATGCTGGTCGACCCGATGGGGGTGGTACGCACCGATATGGGCTCCGGACCCGGCGTACAGATATGCGAATTCGACTCCCAGATCACGATTGCCACCCGGAATGCCCTGCCGTGCCTGGAACACCGGCGACTCCGGGCCGGTGGATCGTAAAATGCCGACCGTGAGTGATCCACCTGGGCGTAGAACGCAGATGCAGAAGGTCATACCTCCTCGGCTGCTCGTGCCCTATCTGGCCGGCAGACGCACCGTGATCTCCGGATACGTGTACCGGGTTCAGGACTGCGCGCGGCTGACCACCCCCGCTCAGCTCTTCGCCGGTCTCGACCTGGGGTTCGACGGCTCGGAGCTGACCGCCACCGTCCCGGAGATCTATCTGATGCGCTGGTACGCCCGCGACATGGACGCCTACGTCGTGCCGTATGGCCCGCACATGGGTGGTGACTGGAACGATTCACCGCCCTTCGCCGGGAACGGCTTCACCGCCTCGCGGGATCACGTCGTGCCGCAGTTCCACACCACGCCCATGCCGATCCCCGCCGGGGCCGAGATCATCCACGTGACCGACGGCGAGGAGCGCCTCTTCGGCCGCTACGACGGCCTGAGCTGGCGGCCCGCCTCATGAGCGCCGAGATCGAGCCGGTGGCCTCGGGGTTCGCCGCCCACTACTCCGGCCGGACGTACGCCGCCGCCCTCGGCCCGGGTACCACCGAGGTGGTGCTGTTCAACGAGGAGGCCCGGCCGGGCTTCGAGGCGGCCTCCGGCTACTGGCGGCTGGTCGTCGCGCGCGAGGACCTCGACTGGCTGGTGCTGGTCCGCACCGTCGGCGCGTTCGGCGGTGAGCCCTGCCTGGTCCTTGACGTCTCCGAGGAGAACGGTGAGGAGAGCCTGCACATCGCCTACACCGGGCACAGCGGGGTGAAGGCCGAGGCCCTGGGCTACTGGATGGTCGACCACGGGGCGTACGAGGTGGTCGTCCCCCGCGACGAGGTCTTCTCCGTGCGGATCGAGCGCCTGCCGGTCCCGCTCACCCCGGTGCTCTCGGAGCCGTGACCTCCCCTCGCGCCTGACGTCCGCCTGAGGGCTCCCAGGTGACCTGCCACGACGCACGGCCGGGATGGAGACCCGCCGTTATCCCGTCGCCGCCGCCCGCTCAGCCCACGCCGAGCCGGCGGTAGCGGGAGAGCCTGGCGGCGAGGCGGTCCGCGGGGGGCTGCCCCAGCAGGGTCGCGATCTCGTACTCCAGTGCCCGCGAGACCCGGCGGCAGAACGCCTCCGGCTCGTAGGCGGCGTCGGGGAACTCCGGGATGATCCGGTCGACAAGGCCGTCCCGGCGCAGGTCCGTGGATCTCACCCCCTGGGCCTCGGCGATCTCCGGGGCGAAGTCGACACTCCGGTACAGCAGCGCCGACGCTCCCTCCGGGGAGAGCGGCGACAACCAGCCGTGCTGGGCGCAGAGCACCCGGTCGGCGGGGAGCAGCGCGAGGGCGGCGCCGCCCGCGCCCTCCCCCAGCAGCAGGCAGACGGTCGGGGCGTCGAGCATCACCAGGTCGGCCACGGAGCGGGCGATCTCGGCGGCCAGGCCGCCCTCCTCCGCCGCCCTGGAGAGCGCGGCCCCGGCGGTGTCGATCACGGTGACCAGTGGCAACCCCAGCTCGGAGGCCAGGCGCATCCCCCTCCTGGCGACCCGGAGCCCGGCCGGGCCGAGCGGGGCGTCGATCCGCTGGCGCCGCCGGTCCTGACCGAGCACGACCGCGGGGACCTCGCCGAACCTGGCCAGGGCGAGGATCAGCCCGGGATCGTGCTCGCCCACACCGGTGCCGTTGAGCGAGGTGGCCTCGGAGGCTCCGAGCTTGAGCAGCGCCCGCACGCCGGGGCGGTCGTCGCGGCGGGAGCGGCTGATCGCGTCCCACGCCTGCACCACCGGGATCCACTCGTCCGGCTCGGGACCCGGATCCAGCCCCTCACGGGGGGCGCACAGCACGGCGAGCACCCGGATGGCGACCCGCCGGGCGTCCTCGGCCGACACCACGGCGTCGACCAGGCCGTGGGCGAAGAGATTCTCGGCGACCTGAACACCCTCGGGAAACGGGTAGCCGTGCAGCGCCTCGAACACCCTCGGCCCCAGGAACCCGATCAGCGCGCCCGGCTCGGCCGCGGTGACGTGCCCCAGCGAGCCCCAGGAGGCGAAGACGCCGCCGGTGGTGGGATGGCGCAGGTAGACGACGTACGGCAGGCCCGCGGCGCGGTGCGCGGCCACGGCGGCGGTGACCTTCACCATCTGGACGAAGGCCACCGCGCCCTCCTGCATCCGGGTGCCCCCCGAGGCGGGGGCCGCCAGCAGCGGGAGCCGCTCGGCGGTGGCCCGCTCGATCGCGGCGGTGAGCCGCTCGGCGGCGGCCACCCCGATCGAGCCGGCCAGGAAGGAGAACTCGCACGCGACGATCGCCACCCGGCGCCCGTCGAGCAGTCCCTCCCCGGAGATCACCGCCTCGTCGTATCCCGTCCTGGCTCGGGTCACGGCCAGCTCCTCGGCGTATCCCGGGTTGGTCGGGGAGGGGTCGGCGGGCGGCTCGTCCCACGAGAGCCAGGTACCGGGATCGAGGAAGGTGTCGATCAGGGTCCGCGCGTCGGGCCGCGCCGGGGTCATCAGATACCTCCAGCGTGGAGACCCCCGCCTTCGGGCGGGGGAGGAAACGCGGCGCGGTGCCGCGTTTCCGGGTGGGTGGTGTAGCCGTAGCCGTCGGCTCGTTGGAGCA